>JBGSOB010000109.1:0-5299 GCA_041739325.1 Treponematales bacterium | reverse complement strand
CTGCCTTTATCTCGGCTTATCAACTGCCTGATGGAAAAAAAGCTGAGAGAGATTAAAGCCGTTGCCATAAACCCGGAAACGATAAGGGCGAACTCATCCGTGTCGGATCCTAGGAATGCGTATGGGACAGCCAACAACGCCAGCAAGACTGTACCCGCAACAATCTGGAGGATCCGATTAACCCTTAAGGGCATCCAGAGCGAAAGCATCGCCATCAGGCTCGTCATGAGCCAAAACAAGGCTCTGTAGATAAGGTCTGCCTCACCGATTGGAACGATGGACGCATTCTCCGTGACGGCGGCCATTACCCTGGAAACCATCTCGAGGGCGCTATAAGCCACTAGCGAGAGAGACACGAGTATCCAGTGAATTGCTTGTTTGATTTTAAAAGCATCATCATTTTTCATTCTTCGCTCCTTAGCTTGCAAAAATTGAAACGCGTTTCCCGCTCATATGCGCTGGACCTTGCCGACAAAAGCCTTTGAAATCCAGAGCCTGTTGGATGAAATCTATAGGTGAGTTGCCAACTTATCTACCGAGCCGATGGGCTCCGTAGAGATTAAACTGTTTTTCAAGGGCACAAAAGCCCACTAGCATGAGGGCCGCCGCAGAGATTAGCGCTCGCCCGCGGTTGAGCTTATTGCCCAAAAAGAATGGAGGTCGATACCAGGAGAAATACTCTTAGGAGAAGTACGCTGATGAGTTCATGGGCAGTGACCAACGCGGTGCCGGCAACGCGAAATGCGTTGGGAATATTTACGTTGAGGTAACTAGTCGCAAGTTTGAGGGTGATGCGCATGCAATACAGCACAAAGAAGAGAGGGATCCCTCATAAAGCGATCTCCCGTCTTTCCAAAGAGACCGGATAGTATTGAAAGCACAAACGCACCCGCTGCGAGAGCAAGTGCATAGAGTAATATACATATATGAAGATTCCGATGGATAAAAAAAATGGCAACAGACCTCTTCATCGTACTCAAGGACTGCAGCACCACAAATCCACTCTTGTACATTTTTTGTGAGTTCGAAGGGTATTGTGAAAGATTAGCTCTGGATCAATACTAAAGATAAAGGGCATGTATGGGGCGATCGCGGCTCGTGAATCCTGGAAATTCATAACAAAGGTGAGCGCGCTCACATGATTTTCCACCGTCAAACCATAATTTGTGGCTGTCGGCTTAGATGAGTGATGGAGCCGATACTAACTGCGCCTGCCCTTAAAAAAGGGTAGGCAAACTAAGGATAAAGGGCAGGGCGATAAAGAGGGAAAAAGCGAAGAGGATGGCATAGCCTGAGAATTCCACGACGCTGGAAAGGCGGGCTATCCAGGCTTCATTTTTTTTTGCCCGGAGAAAGAGCCCTGTCCTGCCAAGCCAGGCAAGATAACCGGAACCTATGATGGGTATACTCATGCCCAGGGACATAGTTCCCACAGCCGCCACGCCCAGGCCGAACATATCCAAACTCAAGGACAGGATGAGGACGAGAATTGCCCCAGGGCAGGGATAGAGGCCGCTGATTATGAGGGCACCGGTACTGAGTGCCTCCTGACCTTTTTTACCCCCATGAGAGTGCGTATGCCCGCTCTTAGATTTTACCAAGTTAAAAACAGCGTTCGCGAGAAGGACTAAGCTCATGAGGAGGAGGGATGTATAGGCTATGCCCTCCATCAAGGAAGCGATGCGGGCTGAGGAGCCGGAAAGGGCGCCAGACGCCCCCTTAAGGAAAAGCATGAGGACGACAGTAGTCCCCGCATGAAGAAAGGCCAGTAATGCGCCCAGGCCAAGAGGCTCCCACCAGGGGGCGGAGCGTGCAAGATAGAGGGAGAAAACAATTGTCTTGCGATGCCCGGGCCCGAGTGCGTGAAGTATTCCATAGAGAAAGGCAAGGCCTAAAACCATCCAAGAGAAGCGCCCATCGGCCCCCTCCCGCGCGCGATAGAAAAAATCCGCTAGGGCGTCGCGAAGGGATGTTTGCCAAGCGGCAAGTTGGGCTATCGGCCTGCTAACGCGGACGGAGGCTGGGGCCTCTGAACGCGCTCCGGTGGTAAAGGGGTTGGCTTGGGCGCATAAAGCCGTTGCGCTTACAAAACAAAGGAGAAGGAGGGCAAATAAACGCTTAATGTTGAAGGAGGAACTAGGGTTGATCACTGAGAGCCTCTTCAAAGCGAATGCGGACTTCCTTAGGATAAAAGGTGAGCAAGCCTTTTTTATATACAGTGTAGATGGTGGTGTCGTCCGGCCTGCCTAGAGGGTTGTAGTAGATGGGATATTTTTTATTTTCCACAAGCTCATAGCTCGGGGTCACGATTGCCGGGTCGAATACGAACGTAACCAGATCCGCTTTACGGTAGGGAATGTCGCAAAAAAAGGAGTAGTCGTAAACGGCTAGGGAGATATCCCGGCTCTTATAGCCGGCAAGGTCCACGAAGAAGCGGTAGACAAGATGGCCATCATCGATGCGAGCGGAGAAGTCGCTTACGCCCTTGGGGTTATGGCGTTTATCTCCCACACGGATGAAGGTAAAATAATGGTAGTCGCCCACGTAGACGAAAGCGTTGGCGTAGACGTCCTTTGCTTCCGCCGCGCTGAAGAGCCCGTTCCTATCCCGGTCGTAGGCGCGGATGATGTCTGCGCTGAAAAACTTGTCAAAGCGCCACTGGAGGTACATGCCCGAAAGCTCAGCCCCCTTCCAGACGAACTCAAAGCTGTTTTCCAGGCTCATGTGGGGATGGGCAGTGAGGGGAAGGGGAAGCAAGAGGAGGATTGCGGCTAGGATGAGTGCGGCGCGCCGCGATAAGGAGCCTGACATAGGCACATTCTAGCCTGTATGCCTCCACTCGGCAAGCATACAGGCGGAAGCCAAGCTAGCCCGCTTAAAATTTTCCGCTTGCCAACATAACGAGGGTGCAGGCCTCCAAGTACTCTATACCGGCCGCTTGGGCGCGCTCGCGCATGGCCGCGCTTTCCGTGCCGGGGTTGGAGATAATGCGCCGCGGAGCGCAGGCGATAATGCCGTCTATCAAGGGCTCAAGGTTGGCCGGTCCCACGTAAAGACTGATAGTGTCCAGCCCCGAACCGGCATCGCCAATACTATTGATGACCGGATGCCCCTCAATCTCCTTGAGGGCGGGATTGAGGAGAAGAACTTCATGCCCATGGTCCAAGAGCCTGCGCATTGCCTTGTAAGCATAGCGCTCCGGGTTTTTACTGGCGCCGACAATAAGTACCTTCATACATCCCCCTAGTGCGAGCACTCGTGGCCGTCTTCTCCATGGCCGGCGCAACCCTTGCCGGAGTCTGAAACCGTGCCGGCGACAAAGGCTTCCGCCGCCGCGCGCACGGGGCCGGAGGCTCCGCGAATCACGCTGATGCCGTGAGATGAAAGAACGCGTAGGGCGCCCTCTCCCATGTTGCCCGCCACCAGGTGGGTGATTCCCGCCCGGGCCAGGTCTGCCGCCACGCCGGACTTGCAACCGCAACCGGCAGGGCTGGGGATAACAGCTTCATCAAAAAGCTTGCCGTCCTTAAGGCTGAATACCGCGTATTCCTTACAGTGGCCAAAATGCGCGTCCACTACTCCGTCCATCGACGGTACCGCTATCTTCATCGTTGTCTCTCCTTCTGTGGATACAGATGCCATACCCCCCTCGATCCGAAGGGCCTTACCGTTCAATACCGCGTCCGCAACCTTTTTACGGGCGGCCTCCACGATGCGCCCGAAGGTTTGCCGCGACACCCCCATGGAGCGGGCCGCCGCTTCTTGATAGAGACCCTCCAGGTCGGCAAGGCGCAGGGCCTCGGCCTCGTCCATAGCCAAGGTTACGGATTCAAGCTCCCGCGCCGGAATGCCCGCGGGCTTCATGAGGCGCTCGGTGATGGGCCCACCGATACGCCGTAAACTCATGGGCCGCGGCATCCGCGTCAGCCCTTATCCGGCGCAGAATCGCAGGAGGCGCAACAACTGGCCGTGCCGCACTCGCAACCTGAGCCACAGCCCTCTTGGGCGCTGGGCGTCGGTATGGGAATGGATGCCAGGGCAAGCTCAATTTCCGCCGCGATGCCTTCCGCCTCTTTGCGCAGCTCGGGGGGAAGGCCCTTCCAGGAAAGGGATGAAGCCTGCGCGACCTGCTTGCGCCAGGGCAGACTGCCTAAGAGGGGCAAGCCCATTTCCTTGGCCCCGCCCTTGCCGCCCTCGCTAAAGAGCTCCACGACATCTCCGCAGGAGGGGCAAACCATGGTGCGCATCGTTTCCACCATGCCCAAGACGGGTGCTTCGAGCATGCCGGCCATCTTGACCGCTTTCTTGACAATCATGGAGACGTAGTCTTGGGGCGTACCCACGATGACGACCCCGGAAAAGGGTATGGTTTGAAAGGCAGTGAGGGCTACGTCCGAGGTACCGGGCGGAAAGTCGACGATAAGGAAGTCGAGGGCGCCCCATTCGGTGTCTCCCCAAAACTGTTCCAGTGCCTTGCCCAACATGGGCCCGCGCCAAACGACGGGGTCGTCCTCGTTTTCACTAAAAAGATTGATGGAGAGAACCTTTATCCCTTCCTCACTTTCCACCGGAAAAAGGCGTTGGCCGTCAGAGCCCCCTCTTTCCCTATGCACCCCTAAAAGGCGTGGAATAGAGGGTCCGGTGATGTCGGCGTCCAGAAGCCCTACAGCCAAGCCGCGGGCGGCCAGGGCTTGGGCGATAAGCACGGAGACAGTGGACTTACCCACCCCGCCCTTTCCGGAGGTGACCCCGATGACCCGCCTGATATGCGGGTTGTATTTTTTTTCCGGTACGTTTCCCATGTACTGACTCCTATAAAAAATGATGCGAATTAGAGGGTGACGCTCATGCCGCAGGAGAGCCATTCGACCCTACCGGGCATGGCCGCGGCCAGGGCGGCGTAGCCTCTGACCCCCGTGCAATGCGAGCAATAAAGACGTTCCGGCTCAAGCCCAGCCAGGGCTCCGGATACGCGGAGAAGCTCTTTCTCCGGAGCGTCCTGGAGGTGAAAGCCTCCGATGACAGTCCCTAGCTTCCGCCCCGGAAAGGCCAGTAGTGCCGCCTTTGCGATATTGAAAATGCCGCGGTGGGCGCATCCGGATATGATGGAGACGCGCTGCGCGTCGGCCCAGGCAAGGGAAAGCTCGTCATCGAAGCCGTCTATCAGATCCTTCCCCGCTTTTTCCAGATGAAAGCGGCTTGCCGCCTCACTGCCGTCCACGCGCTCCGCCGCGGGAAGAAGGAAGCATCCTGCGGCAATCTCCTCGGGGGCATAGACGATATGGGCCGGCGGCAGACT
>JBGSOB010000057.1:0-23841 GCA_041739325.1 Treponematales bacterium | reverse complement strand
CGACCCGCGGCCCTGCCGCGGGGCACGCCCCTTGCCGACAAACCGGACTTTTTGCTAGTATGCGCCTACGTTTTCAATCAATTACCAAGGCCGGCCCCCTCTGCGGCCCCCCAAGGAGCATCGTTATGGATCTGTCCTCCCTGCAAAAAGCACGTTACGCCTACCAGCCCAAGCTGCCCCCTGTCCTCAAAGGCGGAATCTCCGGCATAGCGCCGCAGAAGGGCAAGCCCACCGAGTCTATCGCCAACCAGGGAGAGCTCAAGGCACTCTTCCCCAAAACCTACGGCGCCCCCATCGTCAGTTTTGCCTCTGGCAAGAGTGAAGCCGATGTTTCGAAGGCCCTGCGCGTAGGCGTCATCCTCTCCGGCGGTCAGGCCCCCGGCGGCCACAACGTCATCACCGGTCTCTATGACGGCCTCAAAAAGGGCAACCCCGCCTCCGTCCTCCTCGGCTTCTTAGGCGGCCCCATCGGCATCATGACCTCCAAATACATTCAGTTCGACGACACGACGATTGATGCCTACCGCAACACCGGCGGCTTCGACATCATCGGCTCCGGCCGCGACAAGATCGAGAAGCCCGAGCAGTTCGAGGCCTCCCTCAAGACAGCCCAGGACCTCAAGCTGAACGCCGTCGTCGTAGTCGGCGGTGACGACTCCAACACAAACGCCGCCCTCTTAGCCGAGTTCTTCCTCAGCAAGGCTAGTCCCATCCAGGTCATCGGCTGTCCCAAGACAATCGACGGCGACTTAAAGAACGAGTACATCGAAACCTCCTTCGGCTTCGACACCGCCTGCAAGACATACTCAGAGCTCATTGGCAACATTATGCGCGACTGCAACTCCGCCAAAAAGTATTGGCACTTCGTTAAGCTCATGGGCCGCTCGGCCAGCCATATCGGCCTGGAGTGCGCCCTGCAAACCCGCCCCAACATCTGCATCGTGGGCGAGGAAGTGAGCGAGAAGAAGATGACCCTGGCGCAGATCGTGGAGCAGGTGGCGGGTATCGTGGCAAAGCGCGCCGACAAGGGCATGAACTACGGCGTGGCACTCATACCTGAAGGCCTGGTTGAGTTCATCCCCGAGGTGGGCGCCCTCATTGCCGAGCTCTCCGACGCCCTTGCCCACGATGCCGAGGGACCCAAGGACTTTGAAAAGGCCGCCACCCTTGAGGCCCAACTTTCATGGCTCAAGGCCCATCTGGCGCCGGCAAACTACGCCGTGCTCGACTCACTCCCGGCAGACACCCAGCGACAGCTCTTCCTTGAGCGCGACCCCCACGGCAACGTCCAGGTATCCCTCATTGAGACTGAGAAGCTGGTGATCGAGATGGTTAAGCGCCAACTCAAGGCCTGGGCAAAGGAAGGGAAGTACAAGGGCAAGTTCTCCGCCCTCTCGCACTTCTTCGGCTACGAGGGCCGCTGCGCCTTCCCCACCAACTTCGACGCAGACTACTGCTACTCCCTGGGCTACACCGCCTTTGCCCTTATCGCCAACGGCCTGACCGGCTACCTCTCTAGCGTGCGCAATGTCTCCAAGCCCGCCTCAGAGTGGGTTGCGGGAGGCATACCCCTGACCATGATGATGAACATGGAACAGCGCCACGGCAAGCAAAAGCCGGTTATCCGCAAGGCCCTGGTTGAGCTTTCCGGCAAGCCCTTCAAGGCCTTTGCCGCCTTACGCGACGCCTGGGCCCTCGAGAACCACTATCTCTTCCCCGGCGCCATCCAATACTGGGGCCCCACCGAGGTATGTGATGCCCCTACAGAGACTTTGAAGCTCGAGAGGAGCTGATCCTCGAAAAATGCTTTGATCGACACAGGCCCGCCGAATTGGTGGGCCTTTTTTTTTCAGCCAAGGAAACATGCGGGGAAGGAACCTCCGGTTCCCTGCCCCGCACCCTACCTTCCCTCGGAAAAGGAGAAGCCTTCCATGGAAATTCGAAACCTGCCGTTTTCACTGGTCGATTTCAATTCGGTTCAGGGCGAGGAGCACCCCGGAGACGCGGGAACCTCCCTTTGGCGCATGGTGAATGTACCCGGCGTCCGCTTCCGCATCGTCGACTACTCCCCACGCTTTCTTGCCGACCATTGGTGCGATAAGGGGCATTTTGTGTATGTGCTGGAGGGCAGCTTTACCCTCGAATTGAAAGATGGCCGGTCCTTCGAGATTCCGCAAAACACCGGCTTCGTCATTAGCGACGATGCGGAACCTCACAAGTCCCGCTCTGAAAACGGGGCTAAACTGCTTATCATTGATTGAGCGACGAGGCGGAAAGAGCGGAAGCGCGCTGAAACGATGGCTCGCGCTCCACAGCGACCAGACTGCGGATGGACCGACAGCCTTCAGGCTGAGGTCTTGGCAAGCGGAAAATCCCCCAGTCTTGGTGACCTAGGTCACATACCTAGTCGCCTGCATGGTCTATAATAGTAAGATGCAATATTTACGTTCACGCAAGATCATCTTCACGGTTGTCCGCTGGACTATTCTCCTGGCCGTCTTAATCTGGGTGAGCGTGGAGTTTGCCCTCCACGCCTTTGGGGACAAGGTTCACCCCTCGGTCCACGCCCTCTGCCCCTTTGGAGGCCTCGAGTCCCTCCTCCGCTGGATGACGGCCAAAGGGGCTACCCTCGGCAAGGTTTTTTCCGGCACCATGGGTATCTTCTTTGCCAGTATAGGGATCTCCCTTCTTTTCAAGCGATCCTTCTGCGGGGCTATCTGCCCCCTTGGGACCCTCCAGGAAATCCCTGGAGCTCTGGGGAGGTGGGTGTTTCGCCGCAAGCGCATCGCCCTACCTTGGAAGGTGGACCGCATTCTACGTTTCGCCAAGTATCCCGTCCTAGCCTTTTCCATTTATATGGCCTGGCTCACCGGGAGGCTGTGGATCCAGTCCTGGGACCCTTGGTCTGCCTACGCCCATGTCTTCAATGCGACCGAGCTCTTCGGCCCCTACTTTATTGGCTTCATCGTCCTAGCCATCTCACTCGTGGCTTCCTTCTTCATTGATAGGGCCTTTTGCAAGTATCTCTGCCCCATGGGCGCCTTCACAGCCCTGGTGGGTCTCCTCTCTCCCTTCAAGGTACGGCGGGACGCTACGGCATGCACCTCCTGCCTCAAGTGCGACCGTGCCTGCCCCGTAAACCTCAAGCCCTCGGAGACAAGGGCACTCCTTCATCACGAATGCATTTCCTGCGGGAACTGCGTCGCCGCCTGCCCTGAATCCGGAGCTCTGACGATGGGCTTTCCCGGCAAGTTCAGGCTCAACCCTACTGCGGCCGTCGCCCTTGCCGTGGGAACCTTTTTCCTTGTCATCTTCGCCCTGCAACTGGCGGGCTTTGACCGCCACAGCGGTGCCCAGGAACCCACCCTGCGCGAAATTGCCGGAAGCCAGGGCTTGAGCGCCGCCGAATTCAAGGCGCGTTACGGTCTCCCGGCATCCCTCTTTGACGGGACACGCTCGAGCGCTATCGAAGCTCGCATCCCCCTGGCAAAGATGGCCGAGCTCAACGGAACCACGGCTGCCGCCATGAAGGAAACCCTCGGCCTCGATCCTGCCATGCCCGACGATACCCTCTGGGGAAAGGCCTACGGGGCGGTGAGGCTTGAACGGATAGCAGAACTCAACGGCACGACGGTAGAGGCTATGAAGAAGACCTACGGCCTTCCAGAGAGCGTAGGAGCGGACACAAGTTGGGGCGATGTGGAAAAGGATGTCCTCCGGGCCGTGAAGAAAGCCCAATCGACCAGCTCCGGCTCCTGTGCCATGGAATGACGCGCTAGCCCCTCCGCGTTGAGCATTATGAGCGCGACGTAGAGCCCTTTTTCCCGCGGTGAAAGCAAAGCCTGCGTACCGCGGGAAAAAAGATGCTTCGCGTCCCTCGTACAAAGAAATCTAGTCTAGGGGGCTGTCTTGAATATCAGGCAGAGGGGCGCCCCCAGACAGGCTCGAGTGAATCAATTTCTGTTATGGTGTAAAGAAAATAGTAGGTATCGGGTTCAAGCCCAGTGATGCGCTAGCGGGATACCGGCTCTGATAAATCAAGATTCTCATAGGGATCGAGATCATATGAGTTCATGTAAAAATGCCCATCAGTGCTGGTCCTACCCCAGTCTCGGTTATCGTTGCCTTCCAGGCTGAAGCGACTGTCTCAAGGTCGCTCACTCCATCATCCGCAACCACCCGGCCGGTTTCGGCTTCCACCGCCCTCATGCCCGAAATGCCAGGGGGGCAATGTCGGTTATGGCAATATTCTAGGTTCCTAAGGAGCTTACCAAGATTATTGACTGGGCAAAGCTGCAAGAACGAGAGCAAACACTGACCGTCCAGCGGAAGTAGACGAGAATTATGATTCGATCTGTCGGCGTTGCCGAAAAAATCTAGTTCGATTGGTTGTTCAGGTTGGGAAAACAGTCGTAGTTCGGGGTAGAAGCCGATTTGCGACGTAAAACCGCAAAAATCCCAAAAGGACAGTTCCTATCAGTTTTCTTGGCCTGGGCCTGCCTCGGGGCCTTGGCCCTCTTCATCCTGAGGGCCATCCTTCCCCCTAGTCCTACCCTGGTATCTCAGCGCGCGGGCTTCACCAGAAGCAGCTGAACCTCTGTGCTATCCAGCCGAATTCCGTAGACCGCCAGGCTGCCGTCATTCTGGAAGCCGATTCCGCAGCCATCCCAGGGGCCGAGTTTTGTGATGCGCGCTTGAGAGCCCCCCGCTCCCGGCACAACCAGGCGGCACCTTTCGAGCGGCGAGGTAATTTGACAGCTTTACTTCAGTATTCTATATTTGAATTACTACCAGTTCAGCTGGAATTCCAAAGAAGGAGAAACAACTTGAAATTTACTGCCGTACTTCTCATCCTGCTTTCATTGTCGATCAATTCCATATTTGCCCAAGATATGGTTCGATTCCAATTACCGGATTATCCACCCTTTACCTTTGAAAAAGATGGCAAACCAGCGGGAAAAGGGGTAGACATCGTCGAAAAAATCCTAAAACGTGCGGGCATCAAATATGAATTATCCATTGGTGGACCATATGCGCGCGTGTTTACCAATCTTTCAAATGCTCTGTGCGATGGCGTTTTCCTTGCATCCCGCAACGCTGAGCGGGATGCGGTTGGCGTTTTTGCGGCTCCCGTAACATTTAGCCGCTGGTCCTGGTTTACCCTCGCTGACTCTAAACTCGACCCCAAATCACCCAACTTTTTAAAGGACGCCAAGGTAGGAACTCTTCTGAATACGAACCAGGAAAAGTTCGTCAAAGAAAAAGGGTATACTATTATAGGCAATCCAGCTGAAATCGATTCCCTGTATAGAATGTTAATGAGCGGCAGGGTAAATGCGATTTTCCTGTCCGAGGATGTATTCCTGGATTCTCTGACCGGCTTTGGGGAGAAGCCCTCCAATTTTAATAAATACGTGGAAAGGGAATCGCCCTTTTCAATCTACATGGGCAATGCGTTCCTGAAGGCAAACCCAGGCTTTATGGACAAACTCAATAAGGCGATTATCGCGGAGGTCGGGAAAGGACTGTAAAAGTCTTTTTGTATTGAAAGGAAAGACCACGGTCTGGGCATCCGCCGGCTCTCCCCCTTTGCGTCAGCGATGGGGGGGAGCTTTCGATCATGCGCGAATACCAAGGGCGTGAGGCATTCCATGTCCCATACCTGGGAAAAGGCGAGGCAGTCACGGTAGTTGCCCAGGCAACGCTCCTTGATCGAGCAATCAACGCAGCTCTTCAGCCCTCCCCGAAGCTCCGTCTCGCAACCCGGTCGCGCTCGTCCAGAATCCCTTCCGGATCGCTCTGGACCAGCGCGCATGTGTTCCAGAATTCCGTGTTTCTTAATCGTTGCTTATTCGGCAACATAGGGAGTTATTGTCTTAAGGTCGGAGAAAATCGGCCAAATCAACGATTGACAGCGGAAGTAGACGAGAATTATGATTCGATCTGTCGGCGTTGCCGAAAAATTCCGGATCGATTAGTTGTTCGGGTTGGGAAAAAAGTCGTAGTTCGGGGTAGAAGCCGATTTGCGACGTAAAACCGCAAAAAACCCAAAATGACAGTTCCTATCAGCCCGCGGTGAAAGCAAAGCCTGCGTACCGCGGGAAAAAAGATGCTTCGCGTCCCTCGTACAAAGAAATCTAGTCTAGGGGGCTGTCTTGAATATCAGGCAGAGGGGACGACGCAAGCGGGACCTGCGATCCAAACCTTAAAAAAGACAAAGGCCGTCCCAGGTTGAACCCGGGACGGCCTTTGCTATAGGCTTAGGCGGATGACGCTGGCGCCTTCCGCCTAAGCCTTATTTTTTCAGTATCTTGATGGGCGTCATGCTCTTGCTGGCCGTTGTGCCAAGATACTTCTTAGCCGCATCTAAAGCCGCTTTTTGCGCCGCCGTCTCGTTGGCAGCAAGCACGGAGAATACCTTGTCTTCGCGGCGATTGTCCTTATGTATGATCCTGACGGTGATGTCCCATCTCAACAACTTAATGTTCCCCGACTGAGGTCCCGGCTTTGTACCCTCCCCGGCCTTGGGACTCTGGATCTTGTTCCCATTATAAAGAAAGGACCTTGTAACGCTTGCGGCCGTAGGCGTTCCGTAGGCGTAAGTGCTTGCGACAGCTACGTGATCCCCATTGAAGGCTCTCAGCATTACGGAGTGTTGCTCGCCGGGTATGGCGGGCTGGAATAGAAAACTATTCCTATCCCCCGGCACGTCGATATAGGCATAAACGTACTCTCCCTGACTTTCAAGGTCATCGCGCCGGATCACGAGCTTGTAGAATTCAACGTTGGGCAAGCGCGGCCACGATATAAAAAGTTGAGCGGGACCAGCTTTGACCATAGGCACTGCCGGGGCTTCGAAGGGTCGCGGCACGACGACAAAGACGAATTCGCTCTCATTGCGTTCTGGGCTTCCATTCTCCATCCGTTTAGCCACGACACTCACGCGGTAGCGGAGGTCGCCGCGGAGGCCGTGCTGCGTAGAGGGAGAGCTTTGGCCTACGAGCTGATCTTGGTTCGCGTAGTTAAGCTCTCCACGCTCATTGACCTCTATGTAGCTGACTTCATAATGCTCGGCGTTGTTCGCCGCCGTCCAGCTTAGGGTAAAAGAACCGGGACCGGGCTGAATTTGTAAATTCGTCGGCTTTCCCAAGGGGCCCGCTTGCCGCTCGGCAAGGGGAGCGGCTTGTCTTTCCGCCGTGCTCTCGCTGCGACTCACGCCCGAACGCGCGTAGAGGCTGAAGGCCCAGGTGCCGGGCGAGCAGGCAAGCAGGATCGAGGTTCCGGTCACCGCGCGCCAGCCTTCCCCGCCGCCCCCCACTCGATAAAAACTCAGGTAATAATCCTCAGCGTTCGCTACGGCGTTCCAGCTTGCCTGGATGGCCCCCTCCCGGGGCGAAAGGGCGAAATTGGCGGGAACGGCTAAAGCGACCGGTTCGCGCGAGGCAACGTAACGGGTTTGATAGGGAATGACATTCACCCCGGCGGCGGCTTCCGGCCAAAGGGCGGTGGCGAATGCCCAGCAGCGTTGGTCGATGTCTGCGGCGCCCGAGGGGTTGGGGCTTGCGTCGCGATATACCAGCTGGATAGCCTTTTTATTCACTACATTGATGGCATAGCTGTCGAACCAGTTATTTCCCTGGGAGGAAGAAAAGGTGGAAGCGTAGGGATTATCTATCCTTTTTTTGTTTGCCAGGTCTACGTAAATTCGGTCATCCCCGATAGTCATCATGGTACGGATGAGCGCCTTTGCCTTGTCGCTCAAACTAGTATTGTCCACGGCCTCGAGCACCATGGTATACACGGTGTTTCCCAGCTCGCGGTTAGTCACCAGCACTTCATACCAAGCTCCTTCGGCATAGGTGGGGGCCGGTCGATCCGCGTCGTCGGCGTCATTATTCGCAACCTCGCCCGGTTCAACTACGGCTCCTCCCTCTAAAAAGGTCACCCCAGGCGCGACGTAGGGAAGATGCTCATAGTGGACGATTAAAATTTTATCGGCGACGCTGTCGGGCCAGAGGGGATCGCAGGCGTAGCGAATGGCCTTGCTCGTGATGTGGCCCGCGCTGCCCTCCATGCCCTCGCCCGCTGCGCGATAGATGAATTCCACCAATTCATGCAGATCCAAGTGATAGGCGTAGACACGATAGAAAAAGTCGCCGCTCAGGCTTGGGTTATTGTAGGCGTCTTGATGCTCATCGCTTGCCGCAACCAGGCTACCGGGCTTAAGAACGACCTGGTCGATGGTATAGGCGGTAATTCCCCCCAACTTGTTCTTGGCCATTAAGATGAATTCAGCCTCACTTGTGGACTCGGCCGTAACCTTGTACTCGATAGGGGAATTGTTCACCGTAAAAACGGCCTTATACCAATTCTGCGCAGCGAGCGATCCGAGCGCGAAGGCTAGAATAACAAGCGAAAAAAGCGATCGTTTCATAGATTCTCCTCTTGATGCGTCTGCCGGGATAGGGTCGCGGGTTTTCCGGAATAACGGAACGATGCTGAACAAACCGTTATGTTCGATGTTGCTAGATATCAAGCTATTTTTCGGCTTGCCGTCGTAGAGCTTTATCCACTAAACATCCGACCGCAGCGATCCTGCCTAGAAGCAAGACCGATGCGTTGAAGCTTAAGCCATGGCTGGCGAGGCGTCAAGATTTTACCTTAAGGGAAGGCGCCAAGGTTCCAAAAAATCTCTGCATCTGTCGCTATCTTTGACACTTAACTTGTTTATGTTAAAATGAAAAGTCAAACACCCAAGGGATGGCACGAGGCTTAAAGGAGTCTTTCATATGAACGTAATCGCTATCAACGGTTCTCCTCATAAAAGCGGCAACACCTTTGCCGTTCTAGGACAGATGGCTGAAGAGCTGGCTAAAGAGGGAATAGACACCGAGATTCTGCATGTCGGCGGCGAGTTGCTTCACGGTTGCACGGGCTGCGGCCACTGCCGATCCGCGCAAGACAACCTATGCGTTTTCACCAACGATTGCCTCAATGAAACGGCAGGAAAAATGCGCCGGGCGAATGGCTTTATCTTAGGCTCGCCTACCTATTACGGCGGCATCTCCGGCAGCATGAAATGCTTTTTAGACAGGGCTTTTTATTCCAGCTCCAAATATTTTAAGTATAAAGTCGCCTCCGGCATCGCCGTGGTAAGACGCGCCGGCAGCGTGGATGTCATCCATCAGCTTGACAATTATCTGCAGCTTTCCGAAACCTTAAGGCCGCCCTCACAGTATTGGAACGTCGTCTATGGTCGGAGCGACGCCGAAGTGCTCAAGGATGACGAAGGGATGCAAACGGTCAGGAAAAACGCCCGCGCCATGGCTTGGCTTCTCAAGGTCCTAGATTTCAGCAAGGAAAGCATTCCCTTCCCGGCCCAAGAAGAGCGGGTCATGACGAACTTTATCAGGTAGCTGGGCAAACAAGCAAATCCTCCTTAACCCCGTTTGGAGGCGATTATCTCCTTGAGCTTCTCGAAGTCTGGCTCGCGGTCGATAAGGGCTTTGCTATTCCCCTGGTAGAGGGCCTGGTTTGTCTCAAAGCTGACCCGATTCGGGTTCCTATAAAGGATCCCCAGGGGAAAGGGCTCTTCCTCTAGCGAACGCTTGAAGGCTGTCATCCTGTCCCCTGGGTCATAGCCTTCCTCAAGCACATAGCTGTTTTCCTTGAACCACTTGAAGCTGTTCACTTTATTGAAGGAAACGCAGGCGTGAAAGATGTCTACCAGGGCAAGGCCGGGAAAGCGGATGGCCTCCATGACCACGCGCTTCACAAGTTCAGGTTCTCCGTTAAAAACGCGGGCCACGAAGGGAAGGTCCATGGCGATACCGAGGGCCACCGGATTCAGTGGCTTTTCGAATACTCCGCTTACCTGGAGGGGGGTCTCCATGCCGATTCGCGTCGTTGGCGCCGCTTGGCCCTTAGTGAGGCCGTAGACCATGTTCTCGTGCACGATGATGGTCATATCGGGGTTGCGCCTGATGGCGTGAAGGAAGTGGTTTCCGCCTTCGCCGTACATGTCGCCATCCCCGCCTTCAGCAATAACCGTGAGAGATGGATTCACGGCCTTGATGGCCGTGGCGGTCGGAAGGGCGCGGCCGTGGAGGCCATTAAAGAAATGGCTCTCGATGTATTGGGGCATCTTGGCCGCTTGGCCAATCCCAGAGACCATAACCGTCTTCAAGGGATCGAGCCCCAGCTCATTAAACGCCTCAATGAGTATCTTGCGGATATGGTGGTTTCCGCATCCCGGGCACCAAGCAATATCCAAGCCCTTCGCTTCAAAATTACCCACAGCTTCCTCCTTCCGCATGTCCTTTTATCGCGGCCGCCAATTCCTCTACGGAAAAGGGAAGGCCGGAATACTTAAGAATCCTGCGATCGATCTTAATGCCCGTTTCCGCGGCGAGCAGGGAGCCGAAGGCGGCGTCAGAATCATTCTCCACCAGGATCAAGCGCCCACCGTGCTTGAGGGCGGCCTCCGTTTCCGGGTGGAGGGGCCAGACTTGGGAGAAATGAAGAACGGCGATGGAGGGATCTTCTAGCTCCGCTACCGCCTCAAGGACGATGTTCTTGGTAGAGCCCCAGCAGACTAACGTCGCGCGCGCAGCATCAGGACCGAAGTAACTCGGGGGGAGGGCAAGTTCGGAGAGAAGTTTCCCCTTAGCGAGGCGCTTGTCGACCATGCGCACGCGCAGGGAAAGGTCTTCCGTGATCCGCCCGTCTTCGTCATGTTCGTCGGAGTCTACGCGTACGAATCCTTCTCCATACCCTGGTATGCCGCGCGGAGAAAGACCATCGGGGCTGAGGGCATAGCGCTTGTAGCCGGCATCGGTCCGGATGATGTGGCGTTCAAAGGACAGGGTCTGAAGATCAAAGGGCGCCGTGTCGTAGCTGCTATCTACGAGGTACTGGTCGGTAAGGATAAAGGCGGGTGATTGAGTCTTATCAGCGATATCGAAGGCCAGCTGGGAAAGACGAAAGGCCTCCTCGAGGTCGCCGGGGGCGTAAATTGCACGAGGAAAATTCCCGTGCCCGGCGTATCGAACCAGGTTGAGGTCGCCCTGCTCGGTGCGCGTGGGAAGACCGGTGGCCGGGCCGGGCCGCTGGGCAACGTGGACTACGACCGGCGTCTCGATCATTCCCGAAAGGCTGATCCCCTCTGTCATGAGGGCGAAGCCACCACCTGATGTAGATACGATGGCCCTTGCCCCCGCGTACCAGGCGCCGAGGGCCATATTGATAACGCCTATTTCGTCCTCGACCTGCTCCACAAGGATGTCGAAGCTTCGCGAGTAGCCGGCGAGGGCGGTGAGGACCCCCGTTCCAGGCGACATGGGATAGCCACAGGCGTAGTTACAGCCGCCGGCGAGGGCACCTAGGGCGACCGCGTCAGAACCGTCGACAAGGATCCTTTCGGCAAGGCCTTCATCTTTTTCCCAAGCGGCTGAAACGGGGAGTAGGCCCCGCTTAGGCTCAGCCAAGCTGAAGCCGCGGTCAAAGGCTTTACGGTTCGCGGCGACGGCAGCTTCACCCTTCTCGATAAATCGCTCGGCGATGCGGCTCACCGTGGGCTCTCGTAAAAGTCCAAGAAGGGAGGAGAGGAAGCCGACAGCGACAACCCCCGAGTAGACAGGGCTTCCCAGTTCCATGGCTATTTTGCCAAAGGGAATATCGATCATCCCCGGATGCTTGACAGATTCGGCCTCGCCGATGACGAGGGTATGGGGTCCTACCCGAGGGCCGAGGTGGGGAACTGAACCTGGAGAAAGAGCGACCAGGATGTCTATACGCTCGACAAAAGCGGCCACCGGAGAGTCGCTCACGCGGATGAGGGTGGAGTTCTCGCCGCCGCGAACCCGAGACATGAACTCGCTCGTCGCGAAAACGTGGAGCCCCGAGCCCTTAAGCGCCTCGAGGAGGAGAACCTGGATTGATTGGATGCCCTGTCCCGCCTCGCCACCGAGCACTATCGAAAGATCCCTTCGAGTCATTGCCGCCTCCGCGTTCTCGCAGAATATTGCTAGAATATACTGTATCCTGCTTCATTCGTCGAATCGAAAACTTGAGGGGAACGAGCTGATTGAGAATTTAAGTCATTTCAATATGAAGAGGCATCCAGCTAAAGACAAACCATCAAAGGATTCTTCAGCCGTTTACGAAGAACTTTATAAAATTGCTCGGCAAGCGCTGAGAATGAGAGCTCAGACGCCTGCCTTCCAGCTTGAGCCACCCCCCTAAAAAGCCCTACTGAGCTGGGAAAAAGAAAAGCAAACAGGCCGGAAAACGCGTGGCCCAGCCCGCCTCGTTATGCCCGGCTTTTTCATCGATTCTACTCATAAGGTCGACCCCTTCGCGATAGCCGGCTTCCTCAAGCGCGCGGATCATGTCCCTTGTGCGCGGCAGGAAGGCGGCATCGACGTCCATGCCGCCGCAGTCTAGGTATACCTTCATGTCCTTCTTCGATACGGCATGGGCAATAAGCCAAGGATAGGGCTGGTAAAAATTGCGGTCCCGCCGCGCGGCGTCATCGGGAAGGTAGTTGCCACCAGAAAAGGCGCCGACTATGCCGAAGAGGTCGCTACGGGTGAAGGCAATATAGAGAGATACGCTTGCCCCGAAGCTTGCACCGGCAATGGCAGTGAATTCCCGCTCGGTTTTCGTGCGGTAACGGCTGTCAATAAAGGGCTTAAGCTCGTCGCAGACAAAGGATCTATAAGCATCGGAGTAGGACTCTCCATCAGTTTTAATCTTAGCGTTCACCCGATCCTCGGGAAGACCGTAGTAAGCCGAATAACCGATATACTCCGGATTGCGAAAGCTAGAATTACGGATAGCGACGATGATGAAGGGCTCGACCTTGCCCTCTGCGAGGAGCCTTTCTTGGGCGGTATCCGCCTTCCAGCCCCCGTGGGCAGCGGCCTTGGAATCCCATACCTGCTGCCCGTCTTGCATGTAGAGCACCGGGTAGCGGCGAGCTGCATCCTTGTCGTAGCCGGGGGGAAGGTAGATCCACACATCCCGCGGCGGAATGAGGCGGGAGGGCTTCATGGCAGGGTAGAATTCGATGCGGCCCTTGGGAGAATCAGGAAGGCGAAGGAGGCTCCGCGGGGGATTCTCGTAGCGGATGCCGCGGTTAAAGGGATCGAGGAGCTCGACATCGCCATAAGCGTCAACGACCTTGAAAGAGTATCCCATACCATCCGGCTCGGCAAGCGAGATAAGACGATAAAAGAGCGCCGTGCCAGAGCGCTTGAGTTGCTCGGAGTCTGACCATTGGTTGAAGTCTCCCCGAAGATACACGCGGAGCGGGGTCGGATCGCCTTTGTTTGCCGCGAAAAAGAAGAGGTATTTTCCCTTATAAGGCAAGGGAGAAACGATATCCGGATGCTCTAGCCTCCAGAGTTCGGGGTCTTGACCCTCCGCCAGAGGTTTAAGGAATTCTGGAATTTCAGAACCCCGCTCCGTACTCTGACAAGAGCCTAAAATGAGGGCGGCGGCGAGAGTAAGGAGGGCGAAGGGGACAAGGAAAACGAGAGAACGGGCACCGTGCGCGGGCTTGGCTAGCTCAACACCATCATTCATCATAGCTTACATTCCTCCAAGTTTTTTTCGTAGAATCTTGATTCTTTAAATTGTCTAAAGCCGTTTCTCTCATAGAAGGCATGGGCGCGCTGGCGGTGAGACTGCGAACTCAAAATGAGGGCTGAGCAGCCCTCGTTTCGGGCAAGCTCCTCAATGCGCGCTAAGAGGGCCGCTCCGATGCCTGAGCTGCGGAGTTCCGGCAGCACAAGCAGCTGCATGATCTCCCAATCGGGAATAAAACCTAAGCGCCTGAGCTTCCCAAGCTGTGCGTAGCCGACAAGGGAGCTGCCTGAATCCGCGACAAAGATACGGGTATCGCCACCACTTCCTGCAAGAATATCCTCTAAGGATGCAGTGAAGAGGGATAGATCAAACTCGTGCCCCGGATCCCAGTTGCCAAAGAGCTTAAAGAGGGCCGGGCCGTCCGAAGCTCGGCAGTCGCGGATGATGATGTCATTCAAGAGGGATCCTCCTTGGCCTAGCATATAAGAATGTGTGAGGGCATGTGAAGGCTTAATATTTTTTTTAGCCTAGCTTACCCCAACAAATCTAGAAACTTCTCAACGCCATTTTATAGACCAGTCTCTGTTAAAAAAGGCCCAAAGATTATAATCTCTTAACTGTTAAGGTACTTGACTTTTAAGGGAAAGGCATTATAGTAAACATGTGGATAAACTCAGGATTCTGCGCTTCATCAATCTATTTAACAGGATCCACAACCAATACGCGGCAGTAAAGCGCTCTCAGTCCATGCTAAGCGGCGGGGAACGGCTTTGCCCGACGGAAATCCACGTGCTTGTATTAATCTCAGTCAATGAAGATATAAGGATTTCCGATATAGCCAAACGGCTCTATGTCACAAAAAGCGCGGCTTCGCAAGTTGTTAAAAAACTAACGAGCAAAAAATTCCTAAAAAAGGAAAGAGTGGCGGACAACGAGCGCATGATTCGCTTGACCCTCTCCTCCAAGGGTTTGACGGCCGTTGAGGATTTCATAGATATGGAGGCAGGAGTCTTTGCTGATTTCCTTAAGGATATGAAAACCTTGAATTCGGAGCGGATGGAGACTATAGAAGGCTTTTTTATTCGACTTGAAAAGATGTTCGACGCAAAATTAGGATGATTTTTTTATTCTTATAGTTTAGCTTCTTAACTATATAGCTATTTTACCTTTATGAGAAAAGGAGACTTCTATGAAGATGAGGATCGTGTATTTTAGCGGCACGGGCAATACCCTTCTTGTCGCGCAAAGTATGGCCAAGGCTTTTCAAAGGATGAAGGGGTTTGAGGTGATCCTGAGCCCAGTAGAGGAGTTCATGAGTCCTTATGGCGAAACATCCATTGCAGAGGATGTCCTAGGGATAGGCTACCCCATCTATGACCTAGAAGCGCCGCCGGTCATAAAAAAATTCATCCACGGCTTAAAAAAGCTAGAAAGTCCCATGCCCTGTTTTATTTTTTCCACCTATACAAGCATGCGTTTGGACTGCGACAACCACACGGCGCGGCTTTTAGAAAGTTCCAACTACCAGTCAATCCTTCAAGTAGGTTTCAAAGCCCCTGCCGCGGCATTTGCCCTCTACGGAAATTTCCCTGGCTTGATAGCGTCTCGCATCCAGCGCTTTGAAAAGGGTATCCTTAAGAAGATTGATGTCTTTTGCCAGGATTTTTACCGCGCCTACGCATCCTTCACAGCCACGCCATTCAGGCCGAACTATCGCCTCTCCCCCCTACACAAGCTAGCGAAAAATCTTTCTAATCTGACCTTGGGGAATATTTTTTATAAAAACCTGCGGATAAGCGAGGCCTGCCTGGCTTGCGCCGCCTGCGCGCGCTCATGCCCGGAAGGCAATATAGAAATCATTGATGGAAGGGCTCGAGTAAAAATAGAAAACGGCTGCCTGCGTTGCCTGCGTTGCGTACAACTGTGCCCACAGAAGGCCATAAACTTCACAAGCGCCCCACGGAGGGCTGACTATTCACGAGCAGAGGGAAGGGCCTTGTTTGAGGCCCTAGGGCAATGAATGAGGGCTAACTCGTCTTGCCTTGGAAGGGGTGGCGCGGCGGGGAAACCTTGGCGAAGGTTTCCCTGCCGCTTTTTTATTTCTTAGCCGAAAAGTTTTTTGTCTCCTGCCTCGATAGCCGCCAGCCAGGAATCACGCCAGTCCGGCCTCTGCTTTGTCTGTTCTTGAAAGGGCATGAAGAGGAGACAGCGCCTGTAGTGAAGGAAGATATCCACATGCCTTTGCCAATCCGGGCCGGGGTCGCGGTGGCGGCGATAGCCCTCCCAGAAGAGGCGGACCGGGCCATCCTCAAAACCGGTGGGAAGGCTCCTCCCGGGCTCCTCCATGCCGCGGGCCAGGATATGGAATGAGTAGATTGCCGCGGCGCAGTCGGCGAGGTACCAATGGAAGTTTGCCACGTCAAAGTCTATGAGGCAGAGCTGCGGCTCTGAGCCGCTACGTGCGGCTTGGCTCTGAGGGTCAAAGAGGAAATTCCAGAGGTGGGCGTCGTTGTGGATAAATCCATAGGCCTCAGGCTTAATGGCCAGTTCCGCAAGGGCGGTCCGCAGGCGCTCCCAGGCGCGGGCGACACGGGGCTCGGCGCACCAGGATGCAAAAAAATCCATCTCTTCACGCCAACCGCCGAGCTCCGGATATACAGCGGATGCGCCGCTTGCCGATACCTTCCCGGCCGGGCTCTTTGCCAAAACTTCCGCCGCCGCGTGCAAACGGCCGAGTTCCGCCCCGAGGGACCGGTAGAGTGCTCCGGAGGCAAGGCAGGGGTCCCCCTCCTCCACCGTCCTGCCGGCGGCAAAGGGATAGGCGTAGCCAAGGTAGCGTTTGTCTCCTTCTGCCGCTTCCACGAAGACTGATCCGTCTAGGGCGGGCCGTGGAGAGAGGAGGCAAGAACCGGAAGCGGAAAGTGGGCCGAGAAGTTCAAGCCGCGCCTGCGAGCGTGCGAGGGCTTGCCTGTCATTATCGGGAAAGTCCAGAATTTTTAGGACGAGATCCGGACCGCCCCCAGGGCCGGGGGAGCGATAGACCGTTCCATCCGACCAATCCTGGCCGCCGCCAAAAAAAACCAAGGCTGCTGCATCCATCCCGAAGCGGGATGCCATCGAGTCGCGAATCTGTGTTGGTATCTCTTTCATGCGCCCAGCTTAGCCTGTTCCGCCTAGACAGATCCTAACCGATCTTGCTCTTTTTTTGAGGCTAGAGATCCGCGGCGCGGCGCACGGAGGCGCACCAAAAAGTAATCTGCAGCTCCGGCGCGAGGTTCCCGTTTTGGTACCACTCCCAGCGCGGCCTTTGCTTGTCCTCTTCCCAGGATGATGATGGTAGCCACTGGGACTCCCAGCGCTCCACCGTTGAACCTATCTCCTCGCTTGATCCGAAGTGGACGACAACGGCAGTAAGGCCCCCGGGCAGGGTGTATTCCTCGAGCCCTGGGGGACAGGCAGGCCCTCCTTTATCCAAGCTCAGCACTTCTACGGCTGCCCCAAGCCGGCCCTGGCCCGGGGCGCTCCCGGCGGCGGGGAGGACGGAGAGCCAGGCCTTAACCTGGGCTGTGATTCCGCTTGCCTCAAGTATGGGTGGGAGGCGGGACCAAAGGCCCGGCAGTTGCCAGGGATCGCCTGAAGCCCAAAGGCCAAAAAGGCGGCGTTCCTCCATCATCACGATCTTTGTCTGCATAGCCTCCCCCGTTTCTGGCGATATGAAATACCAGCGCTCCCTTCCCTGCGGATGGTAGTGGATGCCTGAGGGAGAGGGAAGGCTCCCCTCCCAAGTCGGCAAGCGCTTTATGGCCTTGGGAGAGATGCCCCAGGCACGGCGGAAGGCGCGGCTAAAGGCCTCAGGACTTTCATAGCCCGAATCCAAGGCTACCTGCAAGACTGTGGCCGAGCCCTTGCGTAAAAGAAAGGCGGCCTTCTCCATCCGCAAGCGGCGCAGGCAGTCGTCGGGGCTTTCACCGACAAGGCTTAAAAAACAGCGCTGGAAATGGTAGGGGGAAGAGGCGGCTTGGGCGGCAACGGACTCAAGGCTCAGGCCCTCATCCAGGCAAGAGAGCATATTCCGGAGCGTAGCGTCGACGCGGCGATGCCAGTCAACGCGGGTGTTGTCTCTCAGGGCTCAAAACCCAGGAGGTAGAAGCCGATCTCGGGAACCTGGGCAACGCGAATTTCGCGCGCAGAGCCCGCGAGGGATATCTTAAAGGCCCTTTCACCGGCCAAGACACGGGCGGCAAGTTCCTGATACTCGGGTGCCTGGCCTGAGTCGCTCAAGCGGTACTCCTCGGGGGCAAAGCGATTCTGCTGCAGCTTTTCCAGCATGTAGTTTTTTTCAAGAATGCTTAAGCCGGTGGCTTTTCGAGCGGCCTGGGACATGCCTAGGAGGGTTGAGTCCCGCGCAAGGAGGAAGAGGCAGTCGGGGCTATCGGTAACGTACTTGAAGTTTATCTTTTCCAAGGTGACGCTCATGACGGCGGCAGAACGGCGGCCGTCCGGGAAGCGCACGGGAACGGAAACATCCATGACCCAACCGGAAAAAAGGTCGGTAAAGGGCTGCTGCGACCACAGGGCCGGGCCCTCCGACTCAACGCCGCGGCGATACCACTCAAAGACCCCCAAGTCCGCAAAAGGAGGAAAGATGGATACGACGTCCATCCAGGGGTAGAAGACGGAGACGTTCTCAGGTTCGGCAACACCGTAGAAGACAATATTGATGATGTCGGAGGCACCGGAGGCATCTTTCATGAGGTCTTCCAGCAAGCTAAGGCTGCGGATATCGCGCAGGGCGCTAGGGCCGGGGGCCTTGCCCGTGGAGTAGTAGAAGGCCAGGCCTGAACGCTCTGGCTTGTGGTAAAAGCGATAATTTTCAAAACTTTGCATAAACCCGCCGGAGGAAACGTCCACCGGGATGGCATCGAGGCTGGCTTGATCCGTGGAAGCGTAGACCGCCTCCATCCCCTGGGCCATCTTTTCGATTGCCAGGCGGATAGCCTTCATTTCATTGTCTAGGGAAGTAGCTTTAAGGTTTAAGCGTGAAGAAAGGCCTGAAGCGCCGCGAGCGCAGGAAATAAGGCTTCCGAAAGCTAAGCCCGCCAGAACAAAAGCGAGACCGGCTAGGGCGACAGGGGAATATAAGGGGGATCTCAGTTTTGCTAGCCTTTGTTGAGCCAAAGACCCATGCTTCGCTCTCTGATCGTCTCTTGCCACATTCTTCATAACTGTCCTGCCTTTCCAGGAATTTTAAGCCATGAAGCGGAACTTGTCAAAAAAAATCCCCAGAAGGCAAAAAATAGCGTACAATGTGCCCGACCATGAAATTCCGTTACCGCCTCTACATACTGTTTGCCGGCTTCATAGCCGCATTCGTTATCGTCCAGTTCTACGGCATCCTCTTCCTTGGGCGCGGCGCAAGCACCCTGCGCTCCTTGGTGAGCGAACGCTACGAAACGGATAGCCTTATCCACGATTCCTACCGAAGGGTATTAACCGTGCATTCCGATTTAGGCGACGCCATGGCCTTGGGCTTGGGCGCACGCGTGGAAGCCAAACGGGTCTTGGATGAAAAAGCCAAGGGCTTTTACGCAAACCTCGTTGAGCTCGAATCCAGGATGCGTATCAATCAAGCCGAGCTAGAGGAGCTTGACTGGCCATTCCGCAATTATTACGTCTTCGCCTCCGAGATGCTCAAGGACGATCGCGAGGCCCAGGCATGGAACAAAGGCGACTCCTTCGACAAATTCAAAGAGAACAAGGATATCCTCATCCAAGGCTTGGACAAGCTGCTGGTGATTGCCGAGGTCCATCTGGATGAGGGGCTTGCAGCCCTTAACCGCTCCTTCGCGTCATCGAGCCTCAACCTAAGCCTCATTATCTTGGGCCTCGCCCTCATAGGCCTGCCCCTGGCCCTCATCACATCGGCCCGCGTCACAAAGCCCATAGAAATCTTAAGCCACGCCGCGGCCCGCATAGCCGGGGGCGATTACGGCAGCCCCCTCTCCGGCAGATTCCACGCGGAGCTGGCAGTGCTTGCCTCAAGCTTCAGCGCCATGCAGGCTGAGATCCAGGAGGGCTTTAACAAGCTTGAAGCCGAGGTGGCGGAGCGTAAGAAGGCGGAGGAAAGGACACGGGCCCTTCAACGATACCTCTCCGACATCATCGATTCCATGCCCTCAGGCCTCATATCAGTAGACGCCGAGGGCCGTATCAGCCACTTAAACCAGGCCGCCGAAAGGCTTGCCCACCTTGCCATGAACGAGGCATCCGGCCGCACATTCTGGAGCGCCGTGCCCTCCCTGGCAAAATACGAGGAACTCTTCTACGTGGCGCGCAAGGAGGGCTACCATGCGGAGGCGCGCAAGGACACCATAACCAATGGGGAAACGCGCTTTGTCAACGTCAGCCTCTTCCCCCTCAAGGGCCAAGGCCAGGAGGGCGCGGTGTTGCGCATTGACGACATCACCGAGCTGGAGAAAAAAGAGAGGCAGTTGCGGCAGATGCAGAAGATGGACATGATAGGCACCCTTGCCGGGGGCCTTGCCCACGACTTCAACAATGTACTGGGGTCCATCTTCGGTTCGGTTTCCCTCATCCGTCACGAATCTGAGCTCAGTAAAGCAGACAACGGAAACATGGCTTCCTACGTGGACACGATAGCCTCTGCCGGGGAAAAGGCCGCAGCCATCATCCGCCAGCTGTCCAGCCTTGGTCGCGCCCAGGAAAAAGATGGCGGCTGTATAGATCTTGGCGAAGCCCTGCGGCGCACTCTCAAACTTTGCGAAAGCAGCCTGGATAAGAGCGTGATCATCGAAACGGCCGCCCTGCCTGAGCAGGCCCTGGCATCCGGCTCAATGATCCAAGCGGAGCAGGCGATCCTTAACCTCTGCATCAACGCCAGCCACGCCATGACTATCATGCGCGCCGAGGGGGAGGCCTATGGCGGCAAGCTCATGCTTTCCCTCCGCCCCTTTAACGCCGACGCTGCCTTCTTGGCAAGCCATCCGGGGGCGGTAGCGGGGGAGTTCTGGCTTTTAAGCGTGTCGGACACCGGAGTGGGGATAGACAAGGATTTGCAAACGAAAATCTTCGACCCCTTCTTTAGCACGAAGCCGGATGGCCAAGGTTCAGGCCTTGGGCTAGCCATGGTGGCAAGCATACTCAAGCGCCAGGGCGGCTTTATCGATGTCTATTCCGAACCCGGGCGGGGCTCCACCTTCCGCGTCTATTGGCCCGTGCTCAAAGATGGATCTCTTGTCGAAACCGCCCCAAGCAAGTTTATTAAGGGGCATGGCCTTGTCCTCGTCACCGATGATGACGAGAGCTTGCGCCTCATTGCCCGCAAGCAACTGGAGGCTTGCGGCTACGATGTCCTCGCCGCCAAGGACGGGTTGGAGGCGCTTGAGCTTTACCGTAGGCGCGCCAAGGATATCGACATCGTCCTCCTGGATCTCTCCATGCCCCACAAGTCCGGCCGCGAATGCTTCCGGGAGATACGGGCCCTGGACCCGGAGGCAAAGATCATCCTCTGCACGGGGAACATCCACGACAGCCGCGTCGAATCACTCCGCGCCGAGGGTTTGACGGGCATTCTGGAAAAACCCTACGACATGGTTCAACTCTCACAAGCCCTCTCGGAAGCCCTTAGCTAGCCCCATGTAGCCCGATTTCTTCCACACGCCGAGCTCAAGCGCTGTTTTTTTCTTGACGCCCCCACAGTGAACTGCTAGCCTATGCCTATCATTCACGAAAGGAAGGCAGTATGCCCAAAACCAAGTTATCAACCCCCTACCCGCTCCTTAAGCAAAAAACGCTTCAGCTAGCTAGGCTCTCAACGCTGCTGTGCTCCTGCTTGAGCGCCCTCTTGCTCTGCGCCTCCTGCCTCAGCGCGGGGCAAAAGCCCGGCGCGGAGGTCCAGACGGCCGCTGAAGAGAGCGCGGCCCTTGATGAAGAAGAGTATGTCGAGCCCAGCCTCAAGGAAAAGATAGACGAGATCCTTGAGAGCCACTACGGCCAGGACAAGCGCATTATCGGTTCCCTCTTGATAAGGCGTGGGGAAGAAACCCTCTACCGCGGCGACTACGGATGGGCGGCAAAGAACGATCCGGACTTTATGCGCATGGCAGGCAAGATACGCTACCGCATTGCCTCTAACAGTAAGATGTACACCGCCGTCATGATAATGCAGCTTGTACAGGAGGGCCGCCTCTCCCTGGACGACAAGCTCACCGCCTTCTTCCCAGAGCTTAAAAACGCGGGAAAAATCAGCGTCCGCCACCTCCTCTCCCACCGCTCGGGGATTCGTGACTACGTGGAGGAGGATGCTGATTTTTTATTGATGATCCTCACCGACCAAACGGACAGCCAGGGGATCCTTGCCAAGATAGCCTCCTACGAGCCCAACTTCGAGCCTGGCTCAGAGTACCGCTATTCGAACTCCAATTACATCCTCCTCAGCCACATCATTGAGAGGCTTGACATGTGCAGTTACGACGAAGCCCTGCAAAAACGCATTTGCAAGCCCTTGGGCCTTAGGCAGACGAGGATCGGCTCGCGCTTTTCATACCAAGACAACGAGGGGCTCTCCCTGGTACGCCTTGTGGGCGCTACCGAAAGTCCCGAAGATAATCCTCAGCTCGCCACCGGTACCGGCGGCATTACCGCGTCCATAGAGGATGTAGCCCTCTTTATCAAGGCGCTTTTTTCAGGGAGGCTTGTCTCTAGCTCAAGCCTCGAAGCCATGCTTCCTACGCGCGACGACTACGGTCTTGGCATAATGACTATGAAAGATGCATCCCTCACATTGCTCTACGGGCATATGGGAAGGATCGATCAGGTATTCAGCCATGTTTTTTATGAACCCAAATTCGATATCACTATCATTTCCATCCAGAACGCAAAAATACTACCGGTTCGATGGGATACGGACACGTGGTGGCGCCTGACAAAGGCGATAAAAGCAGAAGTTGAAAAAGACTCAGAGAACGCAAACTAGTCAAAGGAGCCTAGCCCCCTTTGACTAGACTCTCCTGCCGAGGGCGCTTAGCCCGGCAGGTAGAGGCTACTGCGGTCCTGGCCAAGGTCGGCGCGGAGGATAAGCTCGCCCTCGGAAAAGTCGCAGACGTGGAGAACGGGCTCAAAGGGCGTACCGGGGAGGAGGCGAGTGAGGATGTTGGGGCGAGAGAGGAAGATTTCCCGATTGAAAACCACCCCCTCCTTTTCCGCGAAGATGGCCATGTAGTAGATCTGGGTTTCCACGAGGTCGCGGAAAAAGTGGGAACCATAGGACAGCTCCGGCACGAAGCCGGCAGCCGGGTCAGACATTTCCCCAATGGCGCCGAAGTTGCAGATCTCCGCAAAGCTTACCGGCAAGCCTAAGTCAGCCATCGTTGAGCCGCAGCGCCCCGGGCTGAGGAATACGACGAAGTCCCGATCGCGGTCGGCGAGCATGGCGTTGAGCTTGCCCACCGCCTGGGCAAGGTTGATCCTCTCCGTGGGCGGCAGTTGGATATAGGCCGAGGGAGAGATATAGATGAGCCTTTTTACCGAGCGCTCAAAGCCCCCGCCCATTGCACCTGAATGGAAATCCAAGATTATTCTGCCGCGTAGGGGGCCAAAGCCGGGACCGGCCTTGGCATCGGAGGAATCGGCTCCAGAGGCCAGGCCGCGCACCGCCAGGGGCCGGCATTGGAGGATATTGAGGCTAAAGCCGGGCAAATCTCCCTCTTCGCGGCTATCGCCCCCGCTGGGGTTGATGGTGAACTCAGCGTCTACCGGGCTTGCGTAGGCCTCTTCCAGCTTGCTCAAAAGGGGTCCCATGGCTTGGCAGACGCGGCTGTCGCGCAAAAAGCCCTCTAAGGCGGCATAGCGGATTTCACGGGCGGGGCGACCCATGGCGACTAGGCGTTCCTCCGCTTGGTAATCGCGTTGGCTGACACTGTCCAAGAGGCCTGAGTCCATAAGTTTGAGGGCATCTTCCATGGGCAGGGCGCATTCTGCGTTAGCGGCTAGGTCCAAGGCGTCGATTGCCCGCTGTGAATGTTTTATAAGTTCTTCATGGGATTTATAAGGATGGCTTAAGGGGTCGTCAAGCGCCACCAGGCGCGGCCAGTCGTCTCCGGTGCGGTCTACCGCGCGGGTACCCAGGCCGAGCACTAAGCGCAGCATGCCCGCTCTAGGATCAAGGCCGGGCTTCCAAGCATAGGCGTTGCGCGAATCCGCCACCCCGGCCATAAAGGGAAAGAAGTAGCC
>JBGSOB010000051.1:0-10830 GCA_041739325.1 Treponematales bacterium | reverse complement strand
GCCGGGGTGGTGATCGACCGCTATAGCCGGAAGGCCGTCATGCTTCTTGCCGATACCGGCGTTGCCATTTCAAGTCTTGTTCTTGCTCTTGCCTTCTTGTTCGGTCAGCCGCCTTTTATCCTTGTCTTGATTATTCTCTTTATGCGCGCCCTGGGGGAGGCCTTTCATAAACCGGCACTGCTTGCAAGCATTCCCACCCTGGTGCCTGAGTCGGCTCTTCAAAGCGCCGGTGGTTTTGGTCAGCTTATATCATCGCTTTGCTCAATGCTTTGCCCCATGATTGGGGCACTGCTTGTGAGTTTGCTAAAGCCGGGATTCATCCTTTTAGTGGATGTCGCGGGTGCTGCTTTAGCCGTTTTCGCGCTCAGCGGTATTACCTTGCCTGCACATAAGGGACAAGGCAATACCGGGAAGGGATATGTCCGCGAACTGAAGGATGGTATAAAAGCCTTTATTGGGGACAGAGCCCTCCTTTACCTCTCGCTTCCGCTTCTCCTAACAAGCGTTACCTTTATGCCTCTCGGTTCTTTGCTTCCGCTTATGGTTAAGTTGCGCTTTGGCGGTGGAGCCTGGGCTGCCGGTATTGTGCAAACCCTTTTCTTTTTAGGAATGCTCGCTTCCGCTCTAGCCTTCGGTATCACAGGCGGTACTCGGCGACCATTTTTTGCTGTCTGCCTCTCAGCCTTCCTGCTGGGGGTTTGCGCGGCTGTGGCGGGCTTCCTCCCACCCTCCGCCTTTTGGTTATTCTGTGTTTTTACCTTTGTTATGGGTATAACCGGCGCTATGGGTAATGTACCCTATATGGCTTACTTGCAGTCTCATGTGCCATCTGAGAACTTGGGTAAGGTCATCTCCCTTGTGACTAGCTTGGTTAGCCTCTGTGTTCCTCTCGGCATAGCGCTTGCCGGCCCTCTGGCTGAATTCCTCGGCATGGCTCTGTGGATGCGCCTCATCGGTTTTTCTCTCATCCTTATCAGCCTGCTTATCTATGTGCTTGCCAAATCAAAATTCGTAGAGACTATAGCAAAGGATAATCACTGAAAGAGGAACTGCAATGATTCTTTATAATCCTTAAAAAGCTCAGCCACATTCGCTCGCTTTCCCATCTTTTCATCCAGAGGCCTTTGGCGTACACTCAGCCTATGAATAGCTTATTTCCTGAACTAAGCACAATGGAAAGCGGAGCGCTTAGCCTTCTCAGGCTGCTTTCCCTGCAGGTATTTCCCCTGTGGGTGGAAGAGGTCGAAACCCTTTTGTACAACCTCAGAAATGAAAAATACTTAAGTTCCAATTTTCAATCTTCTAAGCTCAAGACCTGGCTACGTGCCTTCTGCGAATCAGGTTTCATCATTACCGTACGGCTGAACAAGCACGATACTCCCCGCTATGCGATTGCCGAGGATAGGCGGATGTCGGTCCTTTCCGATTGCATGGCCTCCGATCCCGCCCTTATCGGATCGCTCTCTGCCGCGATGCGCGGGCGCCAACACAATCACCGCTATAGCTATGATTTCGATGAGGATGCCTACCGCCGTCAGCTTCTTAGTTCGATAGGATTTGCCGCTTTTGAAAGGAATGCGGCGGCCCTAGAGGAAACCTGGGAGCAGGCCGCCTTTTCTCCGGAATCCCTTGCGGACCCCCATGCCCTTGCAGACTGGCTCAAGCTGGGAAAAATCATTCTGACTTTTCTCCAAACCAGCGGCAAACAAGGGATTCTGCCAAAGGCATTGAGCGGGGCTATCCTGCGCGCCTTTGAAACCCAGGGCCTCATGACAGGCCAGGGCGACGACTCCTTTTTAGGACTCTTCGCATCCGCCGGTTTGGCAATTGAAAGCCCAGGCTCCATATCCCTCTTAATTCAAGGCCGCATCCGGGATATCATCGATCAAGCCTCTAAAGCCAGGGAGCCGGCGGCTCGGAACGAGCCGACGGTTCAGCTTGCCCATTCCTTGGCCCTTCTTCTCTCAGGCGATGAGGAGGCGGCCCTCGCGAAGCTTGATGATCTCTATGAAAATCATAAGGACCCTGCTTCCGCGGGGCAGGTTAATTATATCGACTCTGCTCTTTTTCCCTTCCACGCTCTGTGGTTCCTTACGCGGGGCAGGCTTCCCCTAGCGCGCATCAAGGCTTGGACGAAGGCTCACCGGGCTGAGTACGAGCAGTCCGCGGGAATCCTCTGGGCTTTGGCGAGAAATCTAGGCAAGGCGGACGCGAGGGCGGATTTTCAATTCGATATGGGAAAGCGCGTACGGGGCATACAGACCTTGCTGGACGTTTTTTTCTACGGAATAGCCGGGAGCTGGTTGAGCGGCATAACGACGGAAGAGCGTAAGGCTCTTCTTTATTACGCGGACGCGATGCGGGAGCGTGGCGCCCTTTGGTACGAGCTAGAGCTTCGCCTCCTTGCCGGCCATGGCGCAAAGCCCGCGGCAAAGGATCAAAGGATAACCGAGCTCAGAAAGATTACGGGCATAAAGCTTTGCTTATCAGAGCTTTTCACTCCCCAAGAAGAGTGGTCGCGCAAGCTTGAGCTCCTTCGGGCTCTGGCAGATTCGCCGGCCGATGCCGGGCCAGGTTCCGACGAGCGTTTTATCTGGTGCCTGGACCCGGAGAGGCTCTTTGTGACAGCGGCTCTCCAGCGGCGCTTGAAGAACGGCGCTTGGTCGGTTCCCAAAACAATAGCCCTCTCACGGCTCAAGGCAAGGGATCTGCCAGGGCTTGAACCGGTTGATATGGCAGTCCTTTCAGCCTACGTCAAGCACGAAGGCTATCGAGATACCTACCTCGATCCTTTAGCCGCCCTTCCCCTTTTAGCCGGCCATCCACGAGTTTTCCTGGCGGGGAATCCAGAGATTAAAATAGACCTGAGCCATGCGGATATCGAGCTCAAGGTGGAGGAGGGCGATGGCGACTGCGTTTTTAGTTTTTCTTCTGACCCAAGTAGCCGAGAGCCCAGCATGGAAAAAATTGGGCCTGCTACTTACATGCTGCATTTTCCCAGCGAGGGGATACGGCGGGTGGCAAAGATCATCGGCAAAGAGCTGACCGTGCCCTCAAGCGCCAAGAAGGATGTGCTGGATGTACTAAAAGGGATATCAGGCTTTGTGAGGGTGTCTTCTCCCCTCTTGGCGGAGCATCGCGAAGCTAGGCGCGTAAACACAGACCCGCGGATACTCCTCCATCTTCTTCCCCTGCGTGACGGCTTGCGCCTGTCCGTCCATGTTCGCCCCTTAGGCGATATCGGCCCCTGCTTACGACCGGCAACAGGAAGCGCGACTCTTTCCGCCAATCATGAGGGCGTCCTCTACGCGACGCTGCGTGATTTGGCCACTGAGAGCAACAACCTCGAAGGCCTTTTGGAACTCTGCCCCGTGTTGGAAGACAGGCTCGACAACGAAGGATGCGCGGAACTGCTTGATCCCCTAGATTGCCTTGAGTTCCTTTCTTCTATAAGGGATGCGGGAGAGCGCCTACGTGTTGAGTGGCCCAAGGGCGGGAAAATAAAACTAGGCGGGCGGCTTTCTTCCGCCAACGCCAAGTTCAGTATCAAGAAATCCAAGGAATGGTTTGCTGCCGGCGGCAACCTTGTCATGGATGACGGGACCCTCCTCGGTTTAGAGGTCCTCTTGCCCCTCCTCTCGCGCGCGCGGGGAAGATTCCTGCCCTTAAGCGAAGGCGAGTACATCGAACTTGAAGCGCGCTTCATGCAGCAGCTACGTTTGATCTCCTCCCTAGGCACGCTTGAGAATGGGCTCTTGCGTATCTCCTCTCCGGCCTTGGCGGCCTCCGACATCCTCTTGGATCCTGAATCGACCGAGGCCTTGGATTCCGGGGCTAGGGAATTTCGCGAACGGGTTAAGCGCGCCTTCAGTTCCGAGCCGGCATTGCCTGAGAATATGAGCGCTGAGCTGAGGCCCTATCAAGTGGATGGGTTTCGCTGGCTTAAGCGCCTTTCGGATATCGGCGCGGGCGCCTGTTTGGCCGATGACATGGGACTGGGAAAAACAATCCAGTGCATCGCCCTCATCTGTGACCAAGCGGCGCAGGGACCTTCCTTGGTGATAGCGCCCACATCGGTATGCGCCAACTGGATGGCGGAGTTTGCGCGCTTTGCCCCGCGCCTGGATGTGCGGCTTTTAGGCGGGAATGACCGTGGAGGCCTCTTGGCGGGGATGGGCGCGGGCACTGTCTTGGTGACCAGCTACGGCTTAGCCGTCAACGAGATCGATCTTCTTTCACAGAGCCGCTGGCAGGTCTTGGTTCTTGATGAAGCCCAGGCCATAAAGAACAGGAATACAAAACGCTTTAAGGCAATTCTCGAGCTGCAAGCCTGTGCCAAGGTGGCGGCTACCGGCACCCCCCTCCAGAATCACTTAGGCGAGCTGTGGACCCTCTTTCACTTTCTCAACCCCGGCTACCTTGGCAGTCAGGGTGCCTTCATCCAGCGTTTTGTCATACCTATACAAGAAAGTGGCGACGATGCGGCGCGGCGCGCCCTCAAGGATATGCTACGGCCCTTTATGCTCAGGCGGACAAAGACCCAGGTTCTCTCCGAGCTACCTAGCAAAACGGAGATCAGCCTGTACGTTGAGCTCGGTAGCAAGGAGCGCGCCGTCTACGAGCTTTTGCGGAGAAAGGCCTTAGAGGAAATGACCGCCATACGCGATGAAAACGAAGGAAAAAAACGCATCATCGCCTTAGTACACCTGACGCGGCTCAGACGGGCTTGTTGCCACCCCAGCCTCGTTTCCGATTTGGAAGGCGGGGAGGCCGTCCTTGCCAAGGATGAATTATCCGCAAAGCTTGAAGCCCTTGAGGGCTTGGTGGAAGAACTGCGGGAGAACGGGCATCGCGCCCTCATCTTTAGCCAATTCGTGGACCATCTTTCCCTGATTCGCGGCCTTCTTGATAGGAAGGGCCTTGCCTACGAATACCTGGACGGCTCAACCCCCGCCGCTCACAGGAGCGCCGCCGTTGCGCGATTCCAAGCGGGAGGGCCCGACCTCTTCCTCATCAGCCTCAAGGCCGGGGGTTTAGGCCTCAACCTTACCGCCGCCGACTACGTCATCCACATGGACCCTTGGTGGAATCCGGCTATAGAAGATCAGGCATCGGACAGGGCCTATCGCATCGGCCAATCGCGCCCCGTGACCATCTACCGCTTAGTCGCCAAGGACAGCATCGAGGAGAGCATCGTCGAGCTTCATTCCCATAAACGCGAGCTTTCCGATGCCCTCCTTGAGGGCGCGGAGGCGGCGGCCGGCCTGAACGCAGACGATCTGTTGGCCCTCGTCGCGGGGGAATCTCATCAAGCGCGGGGGTAAATCCTTTTCATGTTTCAGGCGGCGTAAAAAAAGCCATGCGCGTTACGCGCATGGCTTTTATGGAAGCATTGACTTATAGCAGGGTCTTAATTCAGGTACTTAATGTTTGCCGTGGCGACGCCCTTTTTATCAAAATAGAGCTCAAGGGATGTGATCGTCTCTAGTTTGAGCTTCTTCCAGGTGTGCTCCTCTCCTTCCGCGTCCACGATCAGCAGGTCGTAGTAGTCGACATCGTATTCCAAGAGGATGGCCTCATAGTCTTCGTCGAAGACGATCTCAACCTCATCCCCTTGTTCGAGGACGTCGACGCCTAGGACGTCGTCGCCCCAGGTATCCATGATGGTAGGTGAAACGTAGACTTCGGTAATGTCGTCTCCGGTTTTGTTGATGAGGGTGAAATCGAATACCTGAGCGCTTAGGGCCAGGGATGCGAATACGAGTAGAGCCGCTATGACGAATTGTTTCTTCACGTGGAAGACCTCCAGATAAAACGTAAGCTGAGTTTAGTGCTAAAAGCCTTTGAATTCAAGGTTTTTCAATCGTTTTTGGCTCAAGCTTCTCGCATAGAACAACCGAATTAAAAGAACAAAAAATACAAAAATGTCAAACTAAGGGATCTGAGCATTTACTTCTTCTTGCCATGCTTCGTATCTTAAGGCAAGAGAATGTAGGGGGAGTCTATGGCAAAGAATATGAATGAAGCCCTTATGGCTGTTTTAAAGGATCGATTTGAGGGCCACATGGAGCGTCATGAGGGGCAAAGCTGGGAGAGCGTGAAGGCTAGGTTGCTTGCCCAGCCGGAAAAGCTACATTCCCTAGATGCCATGGAGAAAAGCGGGGGAGAGCCGGATGTCTTGGGCTCTGACCCCAAGACGGGAGAATTCATTTTCATCGATTGCTCAGCGGAAAGCCCCGTCGGGCGCAGAAGCCTTTGCTATGACAAAGAGGCTTTTGACTCACGCAAGAGCGCAAAGCCTGAAGCCAGCGCCCTTGAGCGGGCAAGGGCTATGGGGCTTGAGCTCTTGGATGAGGATACCTACCGTGCCTTGCAAAAAACGGGTAATTACGACCTCAAGACTTCAAGCTGGCTCAAGACCCCGGCAGATATGCGTAAACTCGGGGGTGCCATCTTCGGGGACAGACGCTACGGCAGGGTCTTTATCTACCACAATGGAGCCGAGTCCTACTACGCCGTTCGCGGTTTCCGCGGCGTGCTCAGGGTCTGAGAGGCCTAGTCCCTAATCCTCCAGCTTGATCCCCAAATAGCCGAGGAAGGAGGCAGCCTCCGGCAGGCTGAAGCGCGCGCCGCTCACTTTATTATTAAGCGGGTCTATGCTGTAGCCGCGGGCGGTGGTGAAATTGGCCTTGGCGAATTCGCACTTTTGGAAGGATGTGCGCTCGAAGGAAGAGCCGGAGAAGTCCGTTTCCCGCAGATCGCACTCGATGAAGTCGCAGTTTGCCAGCCGGCTTTTTAAAAAGCGCGAGCGCTTCAAGACGTTGCCGTAGAAGACGAGGCTGTCCAAGAGGCATTCGGAAAAAAAGGCAGAGAGGCCCAGCTTGCCGCAGTCCGCAAAGTTCAGCCCCAAGAGCTTGCAGCCGGAAAAAGAGGCGTCGCTTAAGTGGAGCCCGCTAAACTTTAGCAGGGCCAGTTCGCAGGCGGAAAAGCGGCAAGAACGGAAGGCCGTGCCATTGAGGCTCATCTCCCGGAAACGGCAGGAGCTGAATGAACAGTCGTCAAAGATAAGCCCGGAGATATCGCGTTGGCTGAAATCTATGCCATCAAAGCTGAGCCCCTCATATTCTGTTTTGCCTTCCTCAAGCTCTGCGCTGGGGCTTGTCACTTTTATGCCATGCCTTTAGCCGAGGGCCATCGTCGGCCGCCGGCATTTTATAGGGCATATACTGGATCAATGCGGGCGGAATTGCAAGTCTTGAAATGGGGGCTGGAAGCGGCCAGCCGACCTTTGAAAAGATAATTGATAGGCTTGAGGGAGGGGGTGTTGGGAAAGCTCGTTCTTCTGCGTTTTTAATTAATATGGTTTTACCAGATTGCATTCGCACTGACTAGGGTTTTGCTTACAGGATATGTACGTAGAGTCTTGTATATAAAAGTGGTTTCCAATATACAGATAGGTTATAATATGTATATAAAAGTTGATTTTCGTATACGTATGAAAAGGGGTTCTCATGTGGGACATCAATAGCTTCCCCGATCCTCTCCAGGTGGAGACGGTCCCCGTCCTGAAGCAATGCGCCCGCGCTCATCGCTATCTGGCGGAATTGAAGGGTGGCTCACAATCCATACCGAACCAGGGAATCTTAATTAGCACCCTTGTCCTTCAGGAAGCCAAGGACAGTTCAGAGATAGAGAACATCGTAACCACCCATGACGAGCTCTACAAGCAAGATCTCTTCCCGGATATTGTCACCAACCTCGCCGCCAAGGAGGTTCATGATTACTCGACAGCCTTACGCGAGGGCTATAGCTTAGTATGTAAAAATGGCCTCATTACAAGGAGTACCATTCTCAAGATCCATCGGACGCTAGAAAAAAACGATGTCGGATACCGGAAACTTCCCGGAACGGCCTTGGTGAACGACTCGACGGGGGCGACGGTGTACACGCCGCCTCAAAGCGCGACAGATGTGGAGCGCCTCATGACGGCTCTCGAGGCATACATCAACGATGAGACTGTCTCAAGCCTTGACCCCTTAGTGCGGATGGCCGTTATCCACCACCAATTTGAGAGCATTCATCCTTTTTATGATGGAAATGGCCGCACTGGACGCATCATCAACGTCTTGTACCTGGTGATGCGTGGACTCCTGGATATCCCAATCCTCTATCTGAGCCGCTACTTTATAAAAACAAAGTCCGAGTACTACCGGCTCCTGCAAGCCACCCGCGATACGGGAGATTGGGAGCCATGGATCTTCTATGTTCTGAGCGCAGTGGAAAAGACTGCCCAGTTCACCCTGCGGCAGGTGGAATGCATAAAAAAAGCCCAGCTCAGGTATAAACACGCAATTAGGGAAAAGCACCCTGAGTTCTACAGCCAAGACCTCATCAATAATCTTTTTAATCATCCATACACCAAGATAGATTTTCTTATGCGGGAATTGGGCTTGAAAAGTCGGATCACCGCCACCAAGTATCTGGACATGCTCTGCGACGACGGACTCTTAGCAAAAAAAAAGGTGGGGCGCTCGAATTACTATATCAATCTTTCGATTTTGCCCATCATTTCTATGGAGGGGCAGGTGTAACCGGATAGGAAACGCGGCAGAAATAAGGATCTATTCGGTTGCCAGGTTCCTAACTATACACATTGAGTGAAGCATGCTTTCACTGCTTGAAGGCTTTATGCTAATGGTGTCGCGAGACTTCCTCTTGCTGAGCTCTGGGGCTCGTCCTGCAAAATTTCTAGGAGATATGCAGAAATTACCGGTGCTGGCGAAGTTCTTAGTTCTAAGCTCTCTGTAGATGTGACGGACCCACCTTCCAGAGCTGGCCATTGTCTGTACGTAAGGTTACGGTCTTTTTATTGAGCTTGAGGATGACGCCTGATTTTGTCTGTCTCGACGTGTCGGAGAATGTTACCCGCTCCCCAATGTTAAACCGCCCAATAGCGTGGGTGCGTTTTTCCCGGATGATAAGGTTCTTCCGCGCTAATACGAGGCGGTTGAGTTAGATGAGTTCTTCTTCTCCTAGTTCCTTGATGAATGTTTCGACCTATGTTGTCTCAAAGGGCAGAATATTCATAAAGCTCTCCATCAGATTCCCGCAAAGCCTCAGGCCCCAAGGATGAGGGGCGCGGGCGGGAAGGGCGTGAGCCCTTTCCCCCGCATTCTCCTAATCTTTATTACGCTATCTCTAATCCAGGAGCCGGAAACTTTGCGCAGAGGGCTTTTACTTCGGCGGCGATCTTGGAAAGCTCGGCGTCGTTGGAAGCGGCCTTGACGGCCCTGTCCATCCACTGCGCAATGGCCGGCATTTCGCTTTCCTTCATGCCGCGGCTGGTTACGGAGGGGGTGCCAAGGCGGATGCCCGAGGGGTCGGAGGCCTTGCGGGTTTCCCCGGGGACGGTGTTGTAGTTGAGGACGATGCCGGCCTTTTCCATGGCCACGGCGGCTTCCTTGCCGGTAATCCCTTTGCTTGTCAAATCGATGAGCATGAGGTGGTTATCCGTACCGCCGGAGATGATGCTAAAGCCGCATTTGATAAGTTCGGCTGCAAGGAGCTTGGCGTTGGCTACCACTTGGGCGGCGTAGGCCTTGTACTCGGGCTTCATCGCCTCGGCAAGGGCAACGGCGATGCCGGCGGTGGTGGCGTTATGGGGCCCGCCCTGGAGGCCGGGGAAGACGGCTTTGTCGATAGCCTTGGCGTGGACGGCTTTGCAGAGGATCATGGCGCCGCGGGGGCCGCGCAGGGTCTTGTGGGTCGTGGTAGTCACGACGTCGGCATAGGGGACGGGGGAGGGGTGGGAGCCGCCGGCGACGAGCCCGGCAAAGTGGGCCATGTCTACCATGAGGATGGCGCCGCACTCGTCGGCTATCTCGCGGAACTTTTTAAAGTCCAGGTGGCGCGAATAGGCAGAGTGGCCGGCAATAAGGATCTTGGGCTTGTGCTCCATGGCCAAGGCGCGCACCTCGTCGTAGTCTATGAGGCCGGTGGCCTGGTTGAGCGAGTAGTGGACGGCGTTGAACCACTTGCCGGTGGCGCTTGCCTTTGAGCCGTGGGTAAGGTGTCCGCCGTGGGAAAGGTTTAAACCCAGTACCGTGTCTCCGGGCTTGGCGAAGGCAAGGTAAACGGCCAGGTTGGCCGGGCTGCCGGAGTAGGGCTGGACGTTGGCGTGCTCGGCGCCGAAGAGCTGTTTAGCCCTCTCGATGGCCAGGTTTTCCATGCGGTCTATGTTCACCTGCCCCTGGTAAAAGCGCGCCCCGGGGTAGCCCTCGGAGTATTTGTTGGTGAGTACCGAGCCGCAGGCGTCCAAGACCGCCTGGGAAACGTAGTTCTCGCTGGCAATAAGGCGGATGGTGTCCCGCTCGTATTGCTCCTCGTCCTTGATAATGGCGTAGACGTCCGGATCCTGCTGTTTGAGTGCCTTCATGTCCTGTCTCCTTTGGCCGCGGTTTCAACCGACGGCCCCTAGCCGCAAGGGCAAAAAAAATCGCGCCTCGGGCTAGCTGGGGGCTGAAAACCCCCCGAAAGTCTGCCCAGACGCGCGGCTTGTGCCGGAACCCGCTTTCAGGCGAAGTCCCGGACCCTCCCGCACTCCCCAGGGGTGAGCCCCTTTAGCGTCAGTCATGCGGAATGGCTCATTTTACCCCCTCCCCGGGAAATAGGTCAAGGAGAGTCCGGGGCAAGAGAAAGGGGGTGGATATATGCGGTAACCATTGGCGCAGATAAAATAAATCACATGGGTCCCAGCTTCGTGAAAAACAGGGCCCTCACTTGTCCTCGCTTCGCTGCGGGAACCGTTCGGACCCTGTTTTTCACGGCGTC
>JBGSOB010000045.1:0-5801 GCA_041739325.1 Treponematales bacterium | reverse complement strand
GCGCGCGCCTTGGCAAAGAGCCCCGGGCCCCGGCGGTAATAGGCGCTGAGATTCTCGCGAATATTGACTTCTTGGGAGCGCACGAAATCGCTTTGGGTAAATCCAAGATCCAGTTCCAAGGCCTCCGCCCAGGCTTCTTCCCTGCCCCATTTGTACTGCAACGACGCGTAGACGTAGAGGCGGTAGGGGCTCTCCGGCTCCAAGGCAAGGGACTCGCGCATAAAGGCGTCCGCCTCAGCAAAGCGTCCGCAGTGCATGGAGGCGACGCCGCGCAGGTAGAGTAGTTGGGCGCGGTCCGCGTAACCGGCCTCCTCGGCGCGCTCTAGCCAGGGAAAGGCTAGCGCAGCTTTTTCCGGCCAGTCGGCATAGAGTTTGCCTATCTCCTGAAGGTAGTCCGGCATGGCGGGCTCAAGCTCGAGGGCCCGCGTCCAGCGGGCTATCGTCTCTAGAGGGTCGGAACCGTAAAGCTTCCAGCCATAGGCGAGGTTCGCGTCTACAAGCCATATCTTGATCAAGGGGTTTCCCGGCCCCAGCGCGTAGGCGCGCTCCAAGGGGCCAAGCCCGAAATCCCCGCGCTGGAGAATCTTATGGCAATAGCCGTAGCGCCCCAGCAGCTCCGCGTCCTTGGGATAGAGGGCTAGGGCCTTTTCCGCTTGGGCTAGTGCCTTTTCGTAAGAGCCTGAGTTCCACAGCTCTTGGATACGCGCGTTCTGTTGGGCGGCGCCGCTCTGGGCATGCAGGGCTACCGTGGCGCCGCAGGCAAGGATGAAAAGATACTTGATCAAGGTTAGGGATGGCTTCATGGGCATCCTTTGGCTTCAAGCCGGTCTTATTCGTTGATCTCCAGGTGATAGACGAGTGCATAGAGTTTGATTACGTAGAAAAGGATGTCCCTCAGGCGCAGAATAATGGCCGCCGCCTCAAGCTCGCTGATCTGGTTGTCCAAGGCGTGGGTCTTGTATTCCTCAAGAAAATCTCGGAAGGGCGGTGAGAGCTTTTCCCTGTAATATTCGGAGAAGCCGCCGGAGAAGCGGCAAAAACCCAGAAAAAGCCGGCCGCGCAGGGCCCAGTCATCCTTGTCAAAATCCAGCACGAGGGGCCCGGCTTGATCTGTCTCATAGGCAAGATCGACGCTGTCCGCAAGGGAGAATTTACGCAAGGTCATAATAACGCTTAGCGCCAGGCTGTCTATTGCATCCAAGAGCCGCGAACGCTCGGTACCGATGATCCGCCCGTCGTTTCCTACGACGCGGCGATGCAGACTAAGCAATTGGGCATAGCCGTCCATCATCGCCTGAATCGCCGGACGTGGGTCCGTCGGGGTTTGGCCCTCCAAGCCCTTGGGGTAGCGGCCGTAGGCGCCCTCAATGGAATTTTTACCAAAGTTATAACGCGATGAACCCATAGCCTATCTTAGCACCTTTCCACCAGATAAAGGAACTCCTTGACGTGAATCTCTCGCCCGCCTAGGTTGCGGCTGCCGCGGAAGGCGTTGTAGCGAGTCTCTAGCACATCTACCTTGCCGACCGCGGAGAGGATATCAAGCATCCGCTCGCGGCCGATAAAGCCCTCCGAGTTAAAGGAGATGAGGAGGAAACGGGCGTTTAAGCTTGAGACCAGGCTCGTTAAAGCCGTGGCAGCTTCCTGGGCGCGATTGTAGGCGGAACGCTTCCAAGCGGCGGGTATGCCGGAGACGGGGCTGAGGTCAAGAGGCTCGCGATAGTCGACTAGGAGGTTGAGCATAAAATAGTTCGAGCCGTAGGGATGCTGGTTATAGGGTGGGTCTAGGTAGGCGATATCGAGTTCGGGCAGCTCCGTAGCCAGGCTGTTTGCGTCTTGGCCAAGGACGCGATATTCGCACTCATAGTCGCTAAAAAGAGGAAAGGGCAGGCTTATTTCGCCTAGGATACGGCTCAGGGCATCTGCCTTGCGGCCGCCGAATCTGCCCAAGCCCGTGCCCGAATCCTTATAAAAGCCCTTGAAGACCCCCGAGGTATTGGCGTGGATTGAGGCTTCGGCCAAAAGCGGCCCTAAAAAAAAGGCTTGGTCGGCCTCTGGTATGCGGCCGATGAGGGAACGGGTGGCATCTAGGTAGGCCGCGTTGCGCGATGTATAAAAGACCCGTTCGCCGCCCTTGATGTCAGAGTCATCCGCCGGTGCGTAGTTGCGGGAAATGATGCCGCGGGCTGCTCGCTCGGCCTGCCATTCCTCCATTGCCGCCTCTATTCCCGAAAGCAGCTCCCCATGAAGGGCGCTAAGCCTTGGAATATCGAGCTGTGACTTGTTCGCAAGGTAGCAGGAATTGATAACCTGGGCGTAACGCTCGATATCGTTGGAATAGAGGATGGAGGCATGGGCCTTAAGATAGCGGGAAACGACGCCGGAACCGGAAAAGGCGTCCAGGCAGGAAAGCTTTTCTTTGCCCAGGCGGTTCTTGACGATTTTCAAGCCGCTGCCGATAAAGTCCAGTAAGGCCCGCTTATTCCCCAGGTAGGTGATGAGTTGGCGGCATAGATAATCCTCACTGTCGCGCGCCGTATATTCCGCCGTACTTGCCTCTTCCAATCTCATATTTTACTAGCCTTCATCCTTTGTAGCCCGAGCGCCGATAGATTGCAAGCTTGGACTTTACTTCCCGGGCGTTTTTTCTTATTTTTTTAGTATGAAGACACAAAGCATTGCCCTTATGGCATTATTCATTTCCATGGTTTTTTCCTCCTGCGTGGGTAGCGCCGAGGGAAAAAGCGCGGATCCGACAAAGCATCGCTACGCGAGTTACGAAGCGCTTGCAAAACTTGTAAGCGGGGAAGACCCCAAGCCCTACAAACTCATTGACGTGCGCACGGCACAGGAATTCGCAGAGGGGCGCATTCCCGGAGCATCCCTCCTTCCCTACGACCAGATTGGCCCGGGGAACCCGGATCTTCCCAAAGATAGCCTTGTTATAGTCTATTGCCGCTCCGGCCGCCGCTCTGCAATAGCCGCACAAGCCCTCAAACAATTGGGCTACACCGATATAGCCGACTTTGGCGGTATAAGCTCCTGGAAGGGAATGATTGAACGCTAAGGTAAAGGTATTGGTTTCTTGAAGGGGATCAAGCTCCTTTAGTCCTGGGTTTATATTTTTTATTTGACAGCGTTTAAGCCTGGGGATAGACTGGATTTCTCATAAGGAGTCCAGCATGAAACAAAGTATTTTTGAAGTCCCTCACTTGCTTTCCATTGAGAGCTGGCGGGTTCCCGTCTATCTCAAGGATAAGTCGTGGCGTCAAGGAGCCTCACTGGCTTGGGCCGGTATCATCCTCCTTATCTTTCTTTTTTTGATCGGTATTGCCGCCCTCATCCAGCCCATTTTCTATATGCCAAGAAATCTCAGCAATATCGCGGGACCCTTTCTCATCCTGGCCCTGGCCAGCGTAGGGGCATCCTTGCTTTATTCCCAAGGAGGAGCCGATCTTTCCATGGGCGCAACAGGCGCCCTTGCGGGCATTATCGCCTTTTCCCTGAGCTCAAAAGGCATCCATCCCGTCTTGGGTATCAGCCTTGGCCTTGTCACCGCACTTGTGATCGGATTTATCAACGGCTCATTGACCTCAATCCTCCGCCTTCCAGGAATCTTAGTCACCGGGATAGCCCTCTTTGGCGTACGCGGCCTCAATCTACTTCTCTCCTCGGCTAGGGGTAACTTCATGCTCCGCAGTGGAGACATAAGCTTTACCCTCGTCGCCCTCTTTGGCTGGATAGTCTTAGCCGGGGCCTTCATACTCGTTTTTATCCTTCTGCAAATCCCCGCTAGCCGCGCCAAAGCATCAGCCAAGCCGGGCGAGGAATCCTTCGCACGGCGCGCCCTCCGTATCGGCTGGCCCTATGTTCTCTCAGCCGGCTTAGCGGGCTTGGCCGGCATCATTTTCAGCGTTCGCATCCAAATGGCCAGCTCCGTCTCTTATTCATCGATGGAAATACAGGCATTGATAGCCGTCATTATCGGCGGCGGCATCTTTGGGGCGCGGAGCGGAAACCCCTTGGGAGCCCTGCTGGCGGCCCTCTTCATCGTAATGCTTGAAAACCTCCTCAACCTCTTGGGCATGAGCGCCTTCATCATGAATATCCTCCTGGCAAGCCTCTGCGGCGCCTTCCTCATCTTGCGGCCCGTCTTCGATTATGTGGTGGGGCGCATGTACGCGTCCAAGCACCCTGTTTGACAAAATACTCCCCCCGCCCTTGCGCCTAAGCCCCGGGGGGAGTAGAATTCAAGCCATGAACGAGAAAGTAGAGATTAAGCCCTTAAGCCCGGAGCTCCTTCCGGACTTCCTCAGTTTCTTCGACACCCGCGCCTTTTGCGACAACCCTGAATGGGGCGAGTGTTACTGCCGTTGCTTTAAAACGGTGGGAGTTGCGGCGTGGAAGGCGGCTACCGGCCCGGCAAACCGCCGCGACGCCGAGCGCGAGATTCGCCTGGGGGCGATGCGCGGCTACATGGCCTACGTAGACGGGGTGATGCGCGGATGGTGCGCGGCCGACGGTAAGCTCTCCTATCCAATGCTCTCGGATTTTGAGGGCATCCTCGGGCCGGAGGACGAAAAAACGGCAGCCATCGTATGCATCCTCGTGGAGGCAGAATTCCGCGGCAAGGGGCTGGGCAGAAAACTGGTTGAGGTTGCCCTTGCCGGCGAGGGCTTACGCGGCTTTGACTTTATGGAAGCCTATCCCCGGGTTAGCAGCCACCGCCTCAGCGACGCTGAAGCCTATCCCGGCCCGATGGAGCTCTACCTGGGCATGGGCTTTGAGCCGATACGAACGGTAGGCGATAGGAGCGTCTTAAGAAAATCCCTTAAGGACTGATTTTTTTGCCTACCAAACGTTCCTGGGGCCCATAGATCCACGGCTTATCCGACATGACGCGCCCCAGGATAGTGATACCCGCGGCTTGGCGCAGGCGCTCCGCCCCTGTGGTGGGTATGGAACGGGAGGCGACAAGGCCTATGCCCGCGGCCCAGGCCTTGAGGGCCATATCGGCGGCGATGCGTCCGGAGCTTAAGAGTGCGCAGGTTGAGAAATCCAGGCCTAAGCGTAGGGCGGCGCCGACAGCCTTGTCCACGGCATTGTGTCGGCCAACGTCTTCCCTGACGATCAATCCCTCAGGCCAAAGGACGGCGGCGCAGTGCATGCCGCCGCTTTGCCGGTAAAGCTCGGCGGAATCAAACATTTGTTTGGCGGCTTCTTTGATCTGCTCGAGGCTAAAGAGGGGAGAGGGCGCAGGCAGGGCGGCAAGACCGGGAAGCTCTAGCTCCCCAACGCCTGAGCCACAGCCTGAGGGCACGACGTCGGCAAGGCTTATTGCAGAGCGCTCTGCGGCAAGACTCGGGCTCATTGTAGCGCTCACCATCTCCAAGGACTCGCAAGCCCCGAGGCTGGTAAGTTCGGATGCTGACCTTATGATGCCACGGCAAAAAAGCCAGCCAAGAGCAAGCTCATCAAGCTGGCTTGGGCTTGCCATGAGGGTGACAAGCTGCTGGCCATTCAGCGTGAGGCTGATAGGGCTTTCAGGCGCCAGGGGACCGCCCTGGAGAAGGCTGGCAGACACCCTAGCGCCCAAAGGCAGAGAGGATGATTTCCGGGGTGAGAATCTCCGGTAAGATACGCGGCTCTTGCGAATTCGGGGCGTAGTAAACATAGAGGGGAACGCTCGCCCGGCCATAGGAGGCTAAGGCGGCGCTCACCAAGGGATCGGAGCGCGTCCAATCTGCCTTAAAAGCCTTGACCCCGAGTTCCTTAAAGGCGGCGACCACCTGAGGATGCTT
>JBGSOB010000039.1:0-10582 GCA_041739325.1 Treponematales bacterium | reverse complement strand
TGGCTTCATCCACATGTTCGAGGACACGCCGGAGTTCGTCGCGCGCCACATCATCCGCGAGACGCGGTCCTACCTCGACTCGCTGGCGCCACCGTTCTTTCGAGCGCTGGTGGACTACGCGCAGGATGGCTCCTACTCCTGGCATTGCCCGGGTCACTCCGGTGGGGTCGCCTTCCTGAAAAGTCCGGTGGGCCAGATGTTCCACCAGTTCTTCGGGGAGAACATGCTGCGGGCGGACGTCTGCAACGCAGTAGAGGAGCTCGGCCAGCTCCTGGACCACACCGGCCCGGTCGCCGCCTCCGAGCGCAACGCCGCGCGCATCTTCCACACCGACCACCTCTTTTTCGTCACCAACGGCACCACCACCTCAAACAAGATCGTCTGGCACTCAGCCGTCGCCCCCGGCGACGTTGTCGTGGTGGACCGCAACTGCCACAAGTCCATCCTCCACGCCATCGTCATGACCGGGGCCATCCCCATCTTCCTCATGCCCACCCGCAACCATTACGGCCTCATCGGCCCCATACCCAAGAGCGAATTCTCCTGGGACAACATCCAAAAAAAAATAGCCGCCAATCCCTTTGCCAAAGAAGCCAAGGGAAAACCGCGCATCCTAACCATCACCCAATCCACCTACGACGGGGTTATCTACAACGTGGAGATGATCAAGGAAGAACTCGACGACAAGATAGAAAACCTCCACTTCGACGAAGCCTGGCTGCCCCATGCTGTTTTCCACGACTACTACAAGGGCATGCACGCCATCGGCCCCGGCCGCCCGCGCTGCAAGGACTCCATGGTCTTCGCCACACAGTCCACCCACAAACTCTTAGCCGGGCTTTCCCAGGCATCGCAGATCCTGGCCCAAGACTCAGAGGCCCACATACTCGACCACGACATCTTCAACGAAGCCTACCTCATGCACACCTCCACCAGCCCGCAGTACGCCATCATCGCCAGCTGCGACGTAGCCGCCTCCATGATGGAGCCCCCCGGCGGGACGGCCCTAGTTGAGGAGTCTATCGCCGAGGCCCTGGACTTCCGCCGCGCCATGCGCAAGGTAGACAACGAGTGGGGCACCGATTGGTTCTTCAAGGTTTGGGGCCCGGACGAACTCTGCGAGGAAGGCATAGGCGACCGAGAAGATTGGATGCTCAAAGCGGGAGACCGCTGGCACGGCTTTGGGGACCTAGCCCCCGGCTTCAATATGCTCGACCCCATCAAGGCCACCATCATCAACCCCGGCCTAGACGTCGACGGAACCTTCGACGACTGGGGCATCCCCGCCCTCATCCTCACCAAGTACCTGGCCGAGCACGGCATCATCGTGGAAAAGACCGGCCTCTACTCGTTCTTTATCATGTTCACCATCGGCATCACCAAGGGCCGCTGGAACACACTGGTCACCGAACTCCAGCAGTTCAAGGACGCCTACGCGGAAAACCCGCCCCTGTGGCGCATCATGCCCGAGTTCGTCCAAGCCCACCCCCAGTACGAAAAGGTAGGCCTACGCGAGCTCTGCCAGGCCATGCACGAAATGTACAAAACATCTGACATCGCCCGCCTGACCACGGAGATGTACACATCCACCATGGTGCCCGCCATGCGACCGGCGGACGCCTTTGCCAAGATGGCCCACCGCGAGATAGACCGCGTGCCCATAGACGACCTTGAAGGCCGCGTCACCGCCGTCCTCCTCACCCCCTACCCGCCCGGGATTCCACTCCTCATCCCCGGCGAGCGCTTCAACAAGACAATCATCCGCTACCTCAAGTTCGCCCGCGAATTCAACGCCCGCTTCCCCGGCTTTGAAACCGACATCCACGGCCTCGTAGATGAAAAGGGAGCGGACGGAACGGTGAGGTATTACGTGGACTGTCTGGAATAGGGGGAACGCACCATCGAGCGGTCGTGCCTGGCGCGTAATAGTCTATAGAGTGCGGGGCCTGGCATAGAAAAAAGATCGTCCAGCTAACGCTGCGCTACGCTTGCTAAGACGCTGGACGATATTTTTTCTATGCCACCCGCACTGCATAGCTCTCAGGCGCCAGGCGCGAACGCTTGAGGGCGGGTTCGCTGGCATCTTGCGGAGGGAGGCTACGGTTCTACCGTAGCCTCCCTCTAGCACGCGGTTCCCCCTCGCTTCGAAGTCCTCGCCACGCACAGCGTGGCTCCGGTCTTCTTCGCTACCCCCTTGTACCTTTCCGTGTTACTGCGTGGAGAACGCGCCAAGCGCGTTCTCCAAACTCAATCGCCATGGGCGATTGAGTACCCCCCTTGTGTGGATCGTGGAACAAAAATGCATTCTGTTAGAATTAGGATTCCTATGCCAATTTCCATTCTTCCTACTTCAAGCCCCGTAGCGTCAATGCAGGGCTATCGTAAATAAGGAGCTTATCCTCATCCTTGCTTATGCTTATGCTTGATCCATGAACCCAGCCAATGAGCCCGCTAGCTGTTTTTACCTTATACCACGGGGCGCTTATGCTTCCTATTTTTTCCTTCTGAAGGGTCTTTTCTTGAATACTTATGCTTTCAGTAGGGTTTATAGAGCCTATCTTGAGCTCAGAAAGACCTGCATGAAGAAAGACATCATTTTTTTGGTTTTTATTTTTTCCTGGCGCAATGACATCATAGCCCCAGTCACGTCCTAAATAGTAGATCCTTTGAAAATTCAGATAATAGATATTGCCTTCGAAGTCTCTAATCCGTCCAGTAACTGTCTGTTTTCCATCCAAATATTCTGGCGGACAAATTATTTTTATTACTTCACCCTTTGGATTAATTACACTGGTAGCTTTATAACCATTTGCATCCTTGTCTATTGAAAGCCAACTATCAAAATTTGCATCTTTTCCCCAAACCACATCAGATCCATAGGGATCCCAGGTAATACCTTTATAAAGTATCGCACCATCTTGAACTGACAAATGATAGCGTTCCCCATATTCTTCAATGTAATCGAGCAAAGCGTCATTTTCCAGCACGGTGTAAGTCAAAGCTTGGAAATCATCAACTAAAAATGCTTTATAATTATTATTTTCAGGATATTTTAAAAATATATCATTAACTACGAAATAACATGAAAACAAATCCCCACGAATTACTTGCTTAATACTTCCATTTTCAAGCAGAAAGGCACTATCGCTTATGTTTATTGTATTGAAATAGTTTATACCAGGTCCAGAATATATATCTATCTGAGGGTCGAATGTTCCTTTTTTTATAAAGCTTGGATTAAAAAGAAAAATAACATTTTTATAATTTACAGGCAAATATACATTATTCCATTTATCAAAAAACATTGAAGTAGTTTCTCCAAGTCCTTCGCCATAAAAATCTTTTTTTTCGACCCCATCAATATCTCCAATATAAATCAGGTTCTCTTTATCTTTAGATTGTGAAAATAGAGCGATTGAAAACGATAGCAAGAGAAATGGTATAATATACTTCATTTAGAGTCCTCCAACGCTAGTCTTAAGTCTCACGATTCTGTATTGATCTGACTGATACCAGGTTTTTGTACCTACCAATTTATTCAAATCCATTATGTTTGTTACATTTTGAATACCCAAGCCCGCCCACTGGGTAGCCTCCAACAAGCGCACACCTGTCACGGCTCCGCTCGCATCCCGGGAAACATCCTGAACGATCGCAATATGGCTCCCCTCGTAGGTGTATAAGATATCTCCAGGGATGATTTTCTGAAGCCTACTTTGTTCCAAATCTGCAAAGCTGATTTCAGCTTCATGAATAATAATTTCATCACTTAACGGAGTTATACCTGCACTGGCTACCTTAGGATACTGCCTTCTTGAACTATCCTTGAAGGCATTCAATAATTCCCAGATATTATCCGTCCCAGCACCTTTTTGATACTCCGTCCAGCCAGGGTTTAGGTTCCTCCACAGATATCCGTTCTTCTTCGCATCTGTACCGCTGGGGGTTGAATCATAGTTCCAGCCCATAGCCCTTTGGGCAAATCCTACGCAATCGGTGCCGGCCTCGATGATCCATGATCCATAGATTGATGAAGGGTCCTTTCCATTTAATAGAGGGTCAGAATAATCATCTCGGAAAATCATTAATCCTAGCCCAGGCAAAAAGGCGGCCGTGGGTACGTTAAGAAGGGATGTAGCGGCGGGCATGGCAGAACCAGGCGTAAAAGGGTCTATCGCTACTCCATTGGCCAGGGTCTTGTCAGCGACCGTCACGCCTTGGGGAGCCTGCGTGCAGTAATCCCACCAGTTATTCGGCTTTTGCGCCTTGCCTGTCGTTTTCTTCATTAAATCATATTGGAACTTCATTTTTTTGTTAAAGTCAAAGGGGCTGTCCGTGCTCCCCAAGCCGCCGCGGAAATCAAAATACACGGAATCCAGGATGTCCGAATAATCCTCATACACAAAACTAATGAGATACAGCTCTGAAGCCGTTAGCGTCCTAGAATTCTTTATCATATACCGCATAATACTCTCGTTTGTAATATGAGCGCGGGAAGCTATAGGGCACGCTCTTGGTATTGGTATCTTTTAAAGTCTTTGCGGGTCGGTAGTCGACAAAGTTTATGACCTGCTTACCATCTCCTATGGGTAGGCCTTGGAGGCCTTTCTTAATCGTGTCAGCGCCAATGGTTTCTGTATCGATTCGGTTCCAATCGTTGTAGCCCCACTCGGGGCTCCACCATTTTATCTTGTCTTTTTCTGTTTGGCTCATAGCCGCGTACGCGATAGCGTCCGCCGGAGCGTTCCAAGGATTGTCGTTGTTCCAATCTTGGGCTCCATCCGCGATATACAAATTCGATCTCCAAACCATTTTTTTGTCGTAAATTGCCAGGTAGTCGGATTCCGGGACCTTCCCCGCTATGAGAATGTTGCCGTTTTTATCCACGATGCTCACGGCATTGAGTATATCATCACTAAGGTGAATTTCTTTGACTTTTAGGTGTAGACCATTCTTTTCTCTGCCTGTGGAGAGAAATGGCCTTTGCCGGGGCATTCTGCGCATTGAGGGCGCCGCGGCAAAGGCTTGTCACTTGAGGCGTATTACTTTTTAATCAGGGCGCTTAAGACTTTCATGCTCGTGTAGAGTTTTTTGCCAATCCTTTTCTTAGCCTCGGCAAGAGCTAATTCCCGTGCCTTGGCTTCCGTGGCGGCTTGCAACTCCACGACTATTTTTTCCGACTTAGTCGCGGAGAAGAACACTTCCACGGTTAAAACCCAATTCTTTATGCCGACTGTCTGCAGGCCGGCGCGAGGGCTTGGGGATACGCTGCCAAGGGCTTCGTTCGCTCTGCGCTCAGCTTCCAAACGTTCCGCTTCCTCCGCCGCGAGCCGAGCCCTTTCCGCCTCAGCGGCCAACCGCGCCCGTTCGGCCTCAGCGGCCCTTGCTTGTCGTTCCGCCTCGAGCCGAGCTGCTTCCTGCCGCGCTTGTTCCTGTTCGGCTTCCCGCGCCCTACGCTCGGCTTCAAGGCGAGCGCGTTCTGCTCGCGCCGCTTCGTCCGCCGCGGCTTGAGCTATGAGCTCCTGGGTCGGGGGCGCCCAGGTGGTGAGCCGAAATACACGGTCCGGCCTCTGCGGCTCCGCGAGCCGGTTGTAAACCCTATAGGCGTTGCGGGCCGCGTCGTGAGCTAGGCGCGGGTCACGGGCTTGGGCTTCCGGAAGATCGACCGGCAACTCGACAATCTCATTTTCCCACAGTATAAAGGCATTGACGCGCGCCATTCCGGCTGGTGGAAGGATGGGGTTTGAAAAGGGATGCAAGGATTCAGTTACGGTGCCGCCTCGCAGCTGGGCGGAGACAAAGGTAGTCGGCCAGGCGGCTTGAGCGATAGGCGCGGCCCATTCTGCCGGCAAGCCGGACTCTCCGTGATATTCAATCCTAAAATCGATAGACCTGGCTGAACCGTCGGCAAAGCTAATGCGACAGGGAATGAGGAACCAATGTCCTGATGAAGAAGCTCCCGTTTGGCTGTATCGAATCCCCTGCAAAGGAAGGGGCGTAGTTCTAGCCTCGACTTGGTAGCTCATCCTGGCAAGGACCAAGGCGTTACCCCATATGAGCCTTCCCATATCCTGAATAGCCGGCAACACATTTGCGCTGGCGGCGGGGGGAAGAATCATCGTAACTTGGCGGATTTCGCGGCTAACCATATTACACAGATAGGCGTTATACCAGGCCTCAGCCCCCGCCGGCGTCCTACTGAGCTGGGAAGAGCTTTCAGATGGCATGACGACAGGGCTCAGGGAACCCTGAATTCCGACAGATTGCAGAGTGCTACCCACAAAAAAAGCGAGGCTGCGCTCCTTCATCCTCTGGGCGGCGACATCTATGTTGGGCGCTTCCAAGGTGACGACAAGGTTGTTCCCCGTGCTTGGTATGAGGCTTACCGTCCCGCGGAACCAAGGATCGGCAGCAAGACAAAGGCTAGCGAGGGTAAAGCAGAGAGCAAGTATCGATTTCTGCATGAGGTTTCTCCTTAGGGATAAAACTCTAATGCACCAGGGCGAATTTTTCCTGTAAAAAAAAGAAAGCTTTGCCGGGAAGGCAAAGCTTTCTTTTTGCGGTTGACGCCTCTGGGCGGCACCGGTTTATTTTTTCTTAAGGAGGGCGGCGAAGGGATTATAGGTATCGCCCTCGTTGGACCCTTCCATGTATTGGGCGCTGGTGGCGTCTTGCTCCACACTGCTTGCCGGCTTAAGGGAAATCCGCTTATTGGCGCGGTCTACGCCCAGGATCTGCACTACCAGGGTCTGTCCCATTTTTACGGTGATTTCATTGCTTGTGGAGTATTTGCCGGGAGAGCGCATTTCCGATACGTGGATCAAGCCGTCAATCCCGGGCTCCAAGTTTACGAAGGCGCCGAAATCCGCCATGCGGACGACCTTGCCGCTATGCTTTGTGTCTTTCTGGTATTTTTCAACAGCCTTGTCCCAGGGGTCGGCCAACTGGCTCTTCATGCTCAGGCTTATCCGCTCGCTCGCCCAGTCTATCTTTAAGATGGATGCTTCAATCTCCTGGCCGACGGACAGAACGCTTCCTACATCCTCAATGCGCGTATGGCCTATCTCGGAAATGGGTAGAAGGGCTTGCACGCCGCCTAGGTCTATAAAGGCGCCGAATTTCTGGATTGACTTGACCACGCCCTTGACAACCATGCCCTCCTGGAGGGTCTTTTTCAGGGCTTCCAGCTTTTCTTTTTGGGCTTCCTCATGGATGGCCCGGTTCGATACAAGGATATTGCGCCCCTTTTCCTTGTACTCCGTGATCCTAAAGCTTAAGCGCTTGCCGATATACTCCGCCGGGTTTTCACTCCGCTTTTGACCCATCTGGGAAAAGGGGCAGAAGGCCCTTGATTCTCCGATGCGGATATCGTAACCGCCCTTGATTTCCTTTTCAACGATGCCTTCTACGGGAATCTTGCTGTGGTAGGCCTGCTCAAGCAGGGCTGGCCCCGCCTTGTCGCCGGATATTTTGGTGCTAAAACGCATTTCGCCGTCTGAAGAGCGCATAAAAAACACCTTGATGGGGTCGCCCACCTTGACGGTAAGCTGGCCATCCTTATCGGTGACTTCCTCTCTGTCCAGCAGGCCTTCGCTCTTGCCGTTTAATTTCAGGAATATGGTATCTTTTGAAATGGACAATATGATGGTTTCGACCAGTTGCCCGCTCTTCAATTTTTCTTGCATTCCGGAAAAGCTCTGCTCATACATGGACGCAAAATCGTCCTCATTGGAATTTTCCTTGTTGTCTTCCATCATCGTTCCCCCTAACAAGGCGCGAGTATAGCAGAAAAGCATGCATCGTGATAACCGGAGGCCATCATTTTTATAGCCCCCGAACGAGAACCCGGACGGTTCCTGGAAAATCAAAAAATGAGGGGGAGAGGCCGGCTAGAATCCGCTTTTCTTATTGCAAAATCGCAAAAAAGGTTTGAGACTGGTGAGTATGGTTTCTTTGCCTGATTTTCACCTATCGTTTGCGCAAAAAAAGGCCGGGAGCGTGAAGCTCCGTAGCAGCGTCCATTTACTCGCGGTTGTTTGGGCCTGTATGTCCCTCATGATTATGCCCGCAGCCTTTGCCTCTGATCCTCCAGCCCCAGATGAGCCGCTCCGCCCCCTCCCCACCCCCCAGGCAGATACAGCCCTTGAGAAGCCGCTGGCCTCAGCCCGCCTTCTCTTGGAGGGTGTCGGAAAGCTGTCTTTCAAAGGGGTTCCCGGTCGTCTCGATATAAGCGCTCAGTCTGCCTTCCCCCTTTTCCGGGATAAAGACGGCAAGGATATTGCCGCCGTCTACGATGATGGCTCTGCCCGCGCCGTCATCCTCAGCCACGATGCCTGGTACGCCAGCCCCTCCTGGGCTGACCCGTCCCTGGATCGTTTTCTGGACAATGCCCTCACCTGGCTTTCAGGATCACCCTCCCCCAGGGGAAAAAAGCCGCGAATCCTCTGTTATGACAGTATTGATATGGCAGCCCGCCTTGCTTCCCGTGGTTACGCCGTTGACAGCCCAGCCCTTTTCCCCAACGACCTTTCCGCCTATGACGCCCTGGTAGTCTACCTGCCACGGGGTTGGACGCCTGCCTTTGACAGGGCAGCGGCTGAGCGGCTCAGGGAAGCATTCCGCGGCGGAAAACCCCTCATGGCCGCAGGGCTTGCCTGGGTTTTCATGTCCTACGGTGACGGAAAGTCCGGCGCAGACCTGAGCCGGGATTATGCGGCGAATTTGATATTCAAGGACAGCGGGGTGTTTTTTAGTGATGCCTACGCCTCTAGTAGCGCGGAACCGGTAGTACTGGAAGCCTCCTCCCATCGGGCTAGCTGGCTCGTCTCCCAAGCCCTGGATGCCCTCGACGGCAAAATCGCCGGGCTAGCGCCAGACTTTCCGGTCTTGCTCTACGACAACATGGAAACGCTCCGGGACTGGCGCCAGGTCTTGCCGGGAGAAAGCCTGGGAAGCCTGGCCAAGCGTTTGACAGCAGAAATCAGCATAAATGCGCCCAGCCCGGAAAATCCGGCGCTCCGGACCGATATCAGGCGCTGGACCGCCATCGTTCTCACGGAACTCATTTCTAGAAATCACCCAGAACTCTTTCCCGGCATCTGGCCGGTTCTCGGAAGTTTCCCCGGTAATGGAAGCCCCAACGCTTCAAGCTCCCGGCTATATAAACGTACTACCACGATAGCGGCAGAGAGCGGGGGTGGCTGGCAAACAACCGGAGTCTACGCCCGCGCGGGAGAAACCATCTCCCTCCTTGTTACAGGACTCTCCCCCGGTGAAAAAGCCATCGTCCGCCTAGGCGCGCATCGAGACAACCTGATCCATTCTGGTTTGGATGCCTTGGAGCGCTGGCCGGTTATTAGTGCTGAAATTCCCTTGGTTGAGGGTAAAGCCGATTTTTTTTGCCGCTATAGCGGCCCCATTTACCTGGATGTGCCAGAAAACAGGGCCCAGAGCCTTTTCATCAGCGTTGAAGGCGGCATGGAAATGCCGGTGTGGCGGCCGGGCATGGATGCCGCGGCATTCCGAAAAAAACTCCGCGACACTGCCTGCCCCCTTGTGGAACTGCAGGGCCGCCACATCATCTTTACCCAAAGCCGGGCCAGCCTACCAAAGAGGGTGAATCCTCAAGCCATAATGGATTGGTGGGATCGCGTAGCCCTTCTTGTCCCGGAGCTTTTAGGCGATAAACCCAAGAATAGGCCTGAGCGATTTGTTGCCGACCGGCAGATATCCTGGGGCTATATGCATGCCGGCTACCCCATTATGACACTGCTGGACGTTGAAACCTACCAAATGGGAGGAGAGGGTAAGGGACCCGAGTGGGCAGGCTTTAATCTACTTGAAAACGGGGCATGGGGACATTTCCATGAACTTGGGCATAACTACCAGGAAGCCGCCTGGACGTTCAGCAACGCAAAAGAGGTAAGCGTCAATCTTTTCACCCTCTTTGTCATGGAAAAGCAGCTAGGCATTAAAGCCATTGAGCATCGCTATCTTACCCGCCACAGCAAGGCCGTAGAGGAATTTCTAAAAACCCCCAGCTGGGAAGCCTGGAGTAAGAATCCCTTTGTCGCCCTTCACAGCTATGCCCGGCTTGCACAGCGCTTCGGCTGGGATGCCTTTACCCGCACCTTCCAAGTCTACCGAGCCATGAAGAAGGAAGATGTCCCTAAAAGCGACCAAGAAAAAATCGACACCTGGGTCTTGGAGTTTTCCCGACAAGTAAAGTTCAACCTTGTTCCCTATTACCGAGAGTGGGCTTGGCCCCTGAGCCCTGCCGTCGAGGAAAAACTTTCAAGCTATCCGGTGTGGAAAATATGACTTTTCAAACTAGGGGCTACTATCCTCAATCAGGGTTGGGTTCGAAAGCCAGTCTGGAAGCGCGACTTTCCAGCCGCCCAGACCGCGCCGATAAAGGGCATACCTGGGTTTTGCTGAAAACCGATACCGCCGCCGAAGCGTGCTAGAAACCGCGTGCGCGCCGCTGAGTAATCTTGATTCATCCATCGGAAGGCATAATCAAAGTAGGCCGGATGGTCCCAGACCCTAACCATGTCATTGGGTCCGCCCCCCTCCGTATCAG
>JBGSOB010000027.1:0-5791 GCA_041739325.1 Treponematales bacterium | reverse complement strand
CGCCGCCGTAGGAAAGGGGGGCGGAGACAAGAACGGTGGGCGCCTTATTGTCCACGTACATGAGGATGGTTATGGGAGTACTCTTTCCCGTGGCGTCGAAGGCCGTTGCGGTAAAGTCGGTAGAGCCCTCAAGACTGAGGGTATCGAGGCTCACTGTCCAGAGGATGTCCGTACCGGGCACTAGAGCGGCTTCGTAGTCCACCCCACCGGCCTTCAAGGATACCCGCGTTACGCCAATATCGTCCCCGGCCGTGCCCGAGAGCTCGATAGTCCCTCGCACGTATTTCCCGCTTTGGTGGGACGTGAAATTCACCGATGGGGGGTCTATATCTACCTTCTTTCCCAAGCCGACCTTAAAGAGGTCGCAGGTAAAGAGGCTGAGCGCCAGGAGGGCTATGAGGCCCAGGCCCAAGAGCCGTAGCAGCTGATTGAGCCCGAAGATCTTCCTTGACTTAGCATTCGTGGACATAGACGCCTCCATAAAATACACAGACACTCCACCCCAGGGTGGTGACGAAAAGAAAAAAAATAGTCCTCAGGCCGATTATCGGCAGAGGACTAACTTTCGAATCATATACTCATTAATATAGCACTCTTTTTCTAAATCTGCAAATCTATGTTTCACGGTAGGATAGCTCTGAGAATCCACAATATTCTCTAGAAGGTCTATTATCACCATAATTCAAAAACTCCCCTTCTCCATAGCTTGCATTACCCTTATGAGGGCAGAAAAAAATAGCCCTCTAGCTCCCTGAGAGCCGAAGGACCAACATTTACTACATCAATACAAGAAGTATAGGCCCAGAAAAAATCAAATGCAAAGAATTGCTCATAATAAATGCTATTTTTGTAATAACTACAGATTTTTCCCAGCTCTCAAAGCCCAGCGCCCCCTAAGCCCTCTTCAATCCCCGAGAGCCCTAGGAGGAGGGGTGGCCATGAAAAACCATGGCTAGCGCGTCTTAGCAAGCGCAGCCCCCCGCTCTTTTTCCAGTCTTCAGAAGCCAGGGAAGCCCGCGCTTGAGCCTGAAAGAGCGTCTGCATATAGTTCTGAGCATGGGTGGGCGGTAAAAATGCCACCGGACTGTATTGCTGGACGTTCTGCCCTCTTTAGTGCCTGCCCACCAAGGAAGCACGAACAGGCCGGGGGCATTTTTACCGCACAGGCCCCATGCTCTGAGGATGAAAGAGGCGTTCTTGCAGGCTCAATCGTGCGCTCCCCCCCATAGTGGGGGTAGTGAAAGCCACCGGAGCGGGCCGTAGCCCGCGAGGAGGCTGGAACGAGGGACAGGACGCCGACGAGGCGTCCTGCCGAGAACAGGCGGGCTACGGCACGCCGTTCATGGCCCTGGCCATGAGTTCGAGGATCAAACAGTATGCGGTAGGGTTCGGCTCCCCCCCATAGTGGGGGTAGTGAAAGCCACCGGAGCGGGCCGTAGCCCGCGAGGAGGCTGTAGCGAGGGGGAGCCGCCACCGACTACCATGGCTAGGGGAATCTGCTCTATAGCCGTCTTCAATCCCCGTGAGCCCTAGGAGGAGGGGTGGCCGTGAAAAACCATGGCAGCGCGTCTTAGCAAGCGCAGCGCAGCGTTAGCGCTAGCCAGATTTTCCACAGACAGGCCCCCGACCAGGACCCCTTGGGGGATTGAAGAGAGCTCAAAGATCTGCTCCCCCTATTCATTATAGGAGGGCTTCTGTATACTAAAGGTAACGTTTTCTCACACTAGGTAAGGGATGGAATTCAAAGAGCTACCATTACATGACGACCTCAAACGGGGTCTTGAAGAGGCGGGATACCTTCATTGTATGCCGGTCCAGGAAAAGGTTTTTGAACATTCCTTTTCGGGCAAGGACATCTATGCCCAGTCGCAAACGGGGACAGGAAAGACAGCTGCTTTCCTTATTTCTATATTCCACCGCATTTTAACAGAAGGGACCGAGCGCACTAAAAAGGCCCTTATCCTTGCCCCTACGAGGGAATTAGCAGTTCAGATTGAGGAAGAAGCCCATAAGCTTGGCAAGTACTGCCCCATTTCTACCGGCGCATTCTATGGCGGTGTGGGCTATGGGCCGCAGATAGACATGTTGCGCGATAATGTCCAACTCATTATTGGCACCCCGGGGCGGATTATTGACCTTGTCATGCAGGGGAAGATGCTCCTGCGCGACGTCGGCTTCCTTGTCATTGACGAGGCGGACCGGATGTTCGACATGGGTTTTATTGACGACCTGCGCAAATTGATCCGCTATCTGCCCCCGCCTAAGGAGAGGCAGACCTTCCTCTTTTCCGCCACCCTCAACGTGCGGGTAAAGAATCTTGCCTGGGAATACATGGACGAGCCGGCCGAGATCGTTATTGAAGCCGAGCAGGTAACGGTAGATAAGGTTACCCAAGAGCTCTACCACGTGGGATCTGACGAAAAATTCAGGGTTCTTTTGGGCCTTCTTGCCCGTGAAAAGCCTGAGTCTTGCCTGATTTTCTGCAACCAAAAGTATATGGCGGAAGAAGTGGCGCGCCGCCTTAAGGTCAACGGGATGGAATGCGAGTACATCATGGGCGACCTTCCCCAGAAAAAGCGCTCAGAGGTGATCGAACAGCTGAAGGCCGGCAAGATTGCCATTTTAGTGGCTACCGACGTTGCCGCCCGCGGCTTAGACGTTGACAGCCTGGACTTGGTGGTTAACTACGATCTGCCGATTGACGCTGAGTCCTACGTGCACCGCATTGGCCGCACGGCGCGGGCGGGCAAGGCCGGCAAGGCTATCTCCCTGGCCTGCGAAAAGTTCGTCTACGGTCTCTCCGCCATTGAAAGATATATAGAATTCAAGATTCCCACCGTTTCCTTTGACGATTCCCTCCTTGCCGAGGACAAGAGCCGCGGCATGCGCTTTCACCGGGATCGTTTTGACGACGGGAGGCGCGAGCACGGGCAGCGTGAGCGCGATAAGGGACGCGGCGGCCTAGACCGCCAGGGTCGGAGGCCGGAGCCCAGAAGGGATTCCCGACCGCCCCACCGCGCCGACGAGCAGAAATTCAACCGCGGTCCAAGCGCGGGCGCAAGCCCGATTCAACGTTCCATTGCCGATGCCGCCGGGCAATCAAGTGCCGATTTTCCTGAGGAAGCGCGGCAGGAAAGGCAGCGCTCGCAGGGCCCACGCCCTGGTCAGGGCCAACGACCCGGCCAAGGCCCACGCCAAGGGCAAGAGGGACGGAACGCAAAGGGCCCAAGGGAAGAGCGGCCAGACCAAGGCAAAGCTGGGGACAAGGGCCCCCGGAGCGCCGATGCCGGGGCAAAGGGCGGCAACCCCTACGCGCTTTCATCCGACGAGCGCATGAAGCGGTACAAAGAGCAATATAGCGGCAAAAAGACCGATGCAAAGCCCGATGCCCGGGAAAAGAACCCCGCCCAGGGCAGGGGCCGGCAATCGGCTCCACGGCAGGAGGGCGGGCAGGCAAGAAAGCAAGGACAGGGCCCAAACCAAGGCCGTGGTCCCGCCCAGGGTCAGCAACGCGGCAAACCGGAGGCTATAAAGCCCTCGGCCTCCGCGCGCAGCCCTGCCGCCGCTAAAAAGCCAAGCCTGATAGACCGCATTAAGTCCATCTTCAAGCCCAAGAAAAAAGACAGATAATACGAGGGCGCGACCGTCAGGGATCGCGCGTTTATTTTGGTGATGCTCCTTCCTTTTGGAAAGGCAATACACCACCGCCGCACGAAGCATACCAAGCGCGGGTGGCAGGGGAAAAAACACGGCGAACGTTTCCGCAGGTTCAACCCTAGGTTGGGCCCTAAAACGAGGACCAAGAGAGTCGTGTTTTTTTCCTTGACAGGCCCTGCGCTCGCTCTGTTCTCTGCGGTGCATGCATCGCCCCTGCCTGCGGGGATTGCATCAAACTAAAACTTAACACGGCTCCTGACGACCGTGTTCTTGGAGTCAACGTGATTACGGTTTCAGAACTTTCTCTTTCCTTTGGCGAGCGCGTTCTCTTTAAGGACGTCAACCTCAAGTTCACCCCCGGCAACTGTTACGGCATAATAGGGGCCAACGGCGCGGGTAAGTCTACCTTCCTCAAAATACTCTCCGGCGAGATAGAACACGATAAGGGCGAGATTTCCATTCCCCCGCGCCAGCGCATGACGGTACTCAAACAGGATCACTTTGCCTTTGAGGAATTCCGCGTCTTGGACACGGTCATCATGGGCTATAAAAAACTCTACGACATCATGAAGGAGCGCGAAGCCATCTACGCCAAGGAAGACTTTAGCGAGGCGGACGGGATGCGCGCTTCCGAGCTAGAGGGCGAGTTTGCCGAGATGGGCGGCTGGGAAGCGGAGGCGCAGGCGGCGGTTCTCCTCTCCGGGCTGGGCGTGGCTGAAAGCCACCACGAAAAAACCATGCAGGAGCTCGACGGCTCAAAGAAGGTCCGCGTTCTCTTGGCCCAGGCAATCTTCGGCAACCCGGATATTCTCCTCTTGGACGAGCCCACCAACGGTCTGGACTTGGAATCCATATCCTGGCTTGAAGAATTCCTCATCAACTTCCCCAACACGGTCATCGTGGTTTCCCACGATAGGCACTTTTTGAACGCGGTTTGCACCCACACCTGCGACATAGACTTCGGCAAGATACGCATGTATTCGGGCAACTACGATTTCTGGTACCAGATGAGCCAGATGCTCCAGCGCCAGACCCGCGACCAGGCAAAGAAGCGCGAGGAGAAGGTAAAGGACCTCAAGGAATTCATCCAGCGCTTCTCTTCTAACGCGTCCAAGAGCCGCCAGGCGACAAGCCGCAAGAAGGTGCTTGAGAAGCTGGTTGTCGACGATATCGAAGTCACAAGCCGCAAGTTTCCCTACGTGGGCTTCAAGCCCGAGCGCGATATCGGCAACAACGTCTTGCGGGTAGAGAAGCTCAATTGGTCCTTCGAGGGCAAGAGCGTGCTCAAGGACTTCAACCTCTCGGTAAACCGCGGCGACAAGATTGCCTTCGTAGGCCAAATGCACTTGGCGAACACCGCACTCTTCCAGATCCTCTCCGGGGAGGAAAAGGCCGCTTCCGGCGACTTCTACTGGGGGCAGACGGTAAACCACTCCTACTTCCCCAAGGACAACAGCAAGATATTCTCCGTCAAGCTCTCTATCGTCGATTGGCTTCGTCAATACTCCCCAGACCCGGACGACACCTACGTGCGTTCCTTCTTGGGGCGGATGCTCTTTTCCGGCGACGAGGCCTTAAAGCCAGTCAACGTGCTTTCAGGCGGTGAGAAGGTTCGCTGCATGCTTTCAAAGATCATGTTATCCTCGGCCAACGTCCTTATCCTGGACGAGCCCACCAACCACTTGGACTTGGAATCCATAACCGCCCTCAACGACGGCTTAATCTCCTTTCCCGGGGTGCTGCTCTTTACCAGCCACGACCATGAGTTCGTCACGTCCATAGCCAACCGCATCATCGAGATAACGCCCTCGGGAGTGATCGACCGCAACATGGCCTTTGACGACTACCTGGCCGACGAATCGGTCAAGGCCCTGCGCGACGAGATGTACCACGGACACATAATACTGGAATTGTAAACAAGATCCGCCACGCGTAAGAGCCAAGACTTTATTGCTTAAAAAGCGCAGGGCCTGTTATGAAAAAGCTACGCCCTGACCCGGCACTAGTAGCATTCTGGAACGGGTCAGGTATGGCATCGCGTGCCTAATCGTCATGGCGTAGCTTTTTCATAACACCCGCGCTCTAGAAATGCCCGCGTCTTGGCTCTTACGCGTGGCGGCTGCTCATCTGCATT
>JBGSOB010000004.1:0-22430 GCA_041739325.1 Treponematales bacterium | reverse complement strand
CTTGGAGGTATGAGGAATTGCTGCTTCTGGTCGTAGGGTTTGAAGACCGGCGCCGGGCGTGTTCGCTCTTTCATAAGAAATTTTATCAGGTTTTTTCAATTTTGGGTATAAAAAAGGGGCTATCCTTTTTGGACAGCCCCTCCCGCTTGCCCTAGACTTGAAGCCTAGCGGCCCCGGCTCGAATAGAGATACCTGAAATAATCCATGTCCGTGCTCATTGTTTTTGAGAAGACGGGCATGGTTTGCTTGTAGCTTTCCATGGCGCGCCAGAAGGAGAAGAACTCCGGGTTGCGGGAATAGGCCTCCGCGTAGATGCGGGTGGCGCGGGCGTCCGCCTCTCCCTTGACTATCTCCGCCTTTTTTACCGCCTCCGACATGACGCTCTTTTGTTCCTTTTCCAGCTTACCCAGCCACTCGGCCTTTTTGCCCTCGCCGAAGCTTCGGTAGGCCTGTGCTATCTGGTTGCGCTCCTTTGTCATGCGCTCGTAGATATTGGATATCTGGTCCGAGGTGTAGGCTATCTCGCGGATGACGATGTCGAGGATCTCCACCCCGTACTCAGGCTCGATGCCCTTTACCGAGGCAAGCATCTCGGTGGAGAGGCGCTTGCGCCCCTTGCTTATGGACTCATAGAGGGTTTCGGATTGGGTGAGCTGCTGGAGGGCTTCGTCGCTCGCCTCGTCCCCGGTTTGGAAGATCTCTCCGCTCTTTGTCTTTTGTATGTCGTTGCTGCTGCGCACGGCTTCCGTCAGTCGGTTCTGCGAGATGACGGTGCGCACCGCGTTGTCTATCACGTCGTCCAGCTTGCCATAGGCTGAGTCCATGGTGGAAACCGCCGAGTAGAACTTAGCCGGGTCAACGATGCGCCAGCGGGCGGTGGTGTCTACCCAGATGAGCTGGTTTTCTTGGGTCTGGATTTGCCGCGACTCACCGTCCCAGGGAAGGATCTTCTTGGAATAGGTGACGGTTTTATCCACGAAAGGGCTCTTGAAGTGGATGCCGGCTTCTTGCTTGACGGCCACTATCTTGCCAAAGCGGGTTACGACGACCATCTCTCCCTCGTTGAGGATGTAGAAGGGCCCGGCCATGAGGAAGAGGATAAAGGCAACCAGGACTAAGCCGAGGATAATAAGGAGTTTTTTCATCGCGCGCCTCCGGTGGCGGCCTTGCCCTGCTCGCCGATGTTTTGGATGGGCAGGTAGCCGTCAAGGTTTTTATCGATCAGGGTCACGTTCTTTTCGGAGCCGAAGACGGCTTCCATCATCTCATAGTAGAGACGCTCGCGGGTAATGTCCGGGGCCTTGCGGTATTCTTCGTAAACGGCGGCAAAGCGGGCAACGTCTCCCTGGGCCTTGTTGACGCGCTCGGTGGCGTAGCCCTCGGCTTGGCGCAGGATCTGGTCTGCCTGGCCCTGGGCCTTGGGAATGACGGCGTTGTAGGCTTCCTTGCCCTCGTTGATCATGCGGATCAAGTCCGTCTTGGCGTTGGAGACGTCTGAGAAGGCGGCCTTGACGGCCTCGGGCATCTCCACGTTTTGGAACTTGACGGCGATGACGTTGATGCCCAGGTTGAGCGCTTTGTAAGACTGGTTCATGAGCTCCAGGGCCTCTCCCTCCAGGCGCACGCGGGCGCTGGTAGTGATCTCGGCAAAGGAAGAGTCTCCCACCAGTTGATTGACTACCGACTGGGAAACGTCGCGGATAGTCTTGTGCCGGTCGTAGACGTTGAACTGCCAGGCGCGGGCGTCCACTATCTTGTACTGGACGATCCACTCTATCTGCACGATGTTGAGGTCCCCGGTGAGCATGACGATGGGCTTGTAGCTTTCGTCGTAGCGGCTTATGACGGCCGCCTTTTCGGTGCGGAAGCCGAACTGCTCGACCTGCACCACTTCGGTGGGTACGTTGTAGCTCTTCTGGATGCCGAAGGGCCACTTAAAGTGCAGGCCCGGCTCGGCCACGCGGGAAAAGCGCCCAAAGGTAGTGACGACGGCGCGCTCGGTTTGATCCACCATAAAGACGCTCGTTCCGGCCAGTATCAGGCCGACGATCACCGCCAGGACGACGAGGATGGTGACCGGCTTTAAGAACTTAGCCGCGCCTCCGATATCAACTTTTGGCATGAGACCTCCTAACCGGGGCGGTAAGGGGATTGGAAAAGCGTTCCGCCTTTAAACCGGCACCTGTATCTTACTTCATCCGCGCTCTGGAGGCAATTGGAAAGCCTGCTTATTCCCGCCGGGCGCTCACGATGAGGGATACTGAGTCCGTCTTTGCCGGTGCTCCGGAAAAATCCGCGTGGAAGGCGCGGCCCACAAAGCCGCACTGGGCAAGGATTGAGTCTAGGTCTATGCCGTAGAGGGGGAATAGTTCCACGGATGAGAAAAGGGGCTGGGGCTCGGGCTTTACCCAGAGCCGCGTGGCAAAGCGGAAGGGTCGGTTGGGGGCTATACCCTGGTAGTCGCGCTCGAATTTTATCTTGTCGTTTTCTACGCAGGGTAGGCCTTTGATGCCCTTTTCTATGATGCGCTGGAAGTTAATGAGCTGAAGGAGGATGCGGCCGCCGGGGCGCAGGAGGCGGCGGAAACCTGAGAGGGCGTCGGCAATCTCCCGCGGGCCTAAGAGGTGGGGGAGGGTGTTCCCCAGGCACAGGAGAAGTGAGTAGGCTCCCGGTTCAAAGGCCAGAGAGGCTTGGCGCATGTCGAGGGCGCGGAAGCTCAAGGATTCCTTGCCGATGCCGGCCGCGGCGGCCTTTGCCTGGGCTATGCGAATGAGGTCTTGATCCAGGTCTATGCCCTGCACGCGGTAGCCGGCAGCCGCCAGCTTTATGGCCAGGCTGCCTGTGGCGCAGCCTGCGTCCAGTACCGGCCCCGGGGGCGGGCTGAGGGCGCGGATATAAGCCGGGGCAGCTTCATCTAAGGGGAAGATGTCGTCGTAGTGTTTCGCTATCGTCGTATAGAAATCCATAGTCTGCCTTTAGCCAAAATCCCTTTAGCTAGAATCCGTTTTTGTCCCAATGGCCACGCACGAAGCCCCAGGCTTCTTCCGCCGTCTCCGCTATCTGAAAAAGCTGCAAGTCTGCGGGGGAGATGAGTCCCTCCTCCACGAAGAGCTCCCAATTGACTATTTTTTCCCAAAAGGCGCGGCCGACTAAGACGACAGGCATCTTGCGCACCTTTCCGGTTTGAATGAGGGTGAGGGCTTCAAAGAGTTCGTCAAAGGTTCCAAAACCGCCGGGAAAGGCGACTAAGGCCCGGGCGCGCAGGAGAAAGTGCATCTTACGCATGGAGAAATAGCGGAATTCAAAGGAAAGCCCCGGGCTTAAGTAGGGGTTGGGGTTTTGCTCGTGGGGTAGGGTGATGTTGAAGCCGAGGGAGAGGCCGCCTGCGTCCAGGGCCCCACGGTTTGCCGCTTCCATAAAGCCCGGTCCGCCACCGGTGGCAACCACGAATTCCATCTTTTCATCGCGGATGGAATGGGCTGCCGCCAGGCGGCCGAATTCCTGTGCTTCTTTGTAATAGGCGCTCATGGTAAGCCTGCGTTGGCAGACTGAGGCTTTTTGGATGAGGATGGGGTCATCGGGGCTTTTCTTCAGTTTTTCCTGGGCTTCCGCGAGGGCCGCCTGGGCCGCCTCCGGCTGGGGTATACGCGCCGAGCCGAAGACGACGACGGTAGAGGCAATGCCCCGCTTTTTCATCTCGTACTCCGGCTTCATGTATTCCAGCTGGAGCCTCACAGCCCGACATTCCTCGGTTTCAAGGAAATCCCTATCTTGATATACCCGTTCGCCCATGCTTCCCCCTAGTTTGCTTTTTTTTCCATCGCGCGGCGCAGGTGGCGGCGGAAGTCTTCCACCTCACCCAGTTCATCTCGCGCTATCTGGATGAATCCTTCTTCACGCATAGGCATGAGGAGGGCATTCTTCCACTTCTCGCCGTTGCGCAACAGGAATTCGTAGATCAAACCGGTGCTGGTATCGTCGCTGATTTCATTGAGGCATATCTCCACATAACCCTGGCTGAATACGACGACGGATATCCAGCCCTTGTAGAGTACCATCTCGAGGACTGAGTTGCAGTCTTGGGCAAGCTCCGGATGGGCATGTATCCATTCTTCGTGAAAGCCAGGCACAAGGTAGATTTTTCCTTCCCTGTCCATCCAACTTGCTCCGTGGTAAAAGCCGAAGGCCTGGGTTTTTTGGTTAATCATGAAGCTCTCCCACCGCCTGTGGTTTATGTAGATTTGGCGTTTCCACGCCTAGGGTTGGCGTTTCCACGCCTAGGGTACGGAAGAGGGCAAGAAAATGCTCGGGCCAGGGGGCCCAGGCTTCCAGAGCGGGGCCTGAGTCAAGGCTGGGTAAGCCTAAGTAGCGGGCAAGGAGGAAGAGGCGCTTGGCGCCGAGGGTCTTTGCCGCTTCCTTGTTGAGCTTCCAATCCCCGTGCTTGTCGTCTCCGACGATAGGGCAGCCAATGGATGCCAGGTGTATTCGAATCTGGTGCATGCGGCCGGTTTCCAGTTCAAGCTCAAGGAGGCTGTAGTCTCTCCCGGCATTCGCATAGCTTGCAAGGAGGCGGTAGCGGGTAAGGGCGCTCTGGGCTTGGCCTCGGTTTAAGATGTCGCTGTCGATTTCTCCCCATGCTTGGGTGGGGCGGTTAAAAACAATGGCCAGGTAGATCTTGCGCGCCCTCTGGCTCTCCATGGTTTTTGAAAATGCCTGTGCGGTTTCCCTGCGCCGGGCAAGGGCAAGGACCCCCTCGGTTTCCCGGTCAAGGCGATGCAGGAGATAGGGGCGCCAGCCGAGCTCTGTCTCAAGGATGTCCACTAAGGCGCGGCCGGCATTCTCCCCCGGTTGGACGGAAACGCCGGCCGGTTTCCGTACGAGGATGACATCGCCGTTATCGCGCAAAATTTCGATCATTGTCATGATACTAATGGATTCGGCGATAATATGGTAGAGAGGTGATTATGCCTAGGTTTTTGACCCGTAGTTTAGCTATCCTTTTTCTCTGCCTTGTCCTCCCCCTGCAGGCGGAGCTTCTCAATTCAGATCTGGGCTTTTTCTTAGACCTCCCCGAGGGCTACAGCCTGGCATCGCCGATAGCGGACGGGCGCTTTGACTTTATAGACCCCACTGGTCAAGCCCGCTTTCAGCTTTGGGCCTACGAGGGCAGCCGCTATGCCTCCGCCCAGGGAATGCGGGAAGAGGCGGATAAAAAACTTTCTGCCAAGGGTGATGGCGGGGGCTTTAGCTTTCAGGGGCGGGAGGCCTACCTGGGCGAGCGCTCTTTCAGCGCCGGCGGCGCTAGCTACCGCGGCTATATCTTTTGCCTGAACGGGCGGGGAGGGGAGAGGGACTTTCTCATCCTCTCCTATGTTGCCGCCCCGGCCTTTAGCGATTATAAGGACTTCCTCCTTTCCGCCATCGACTCCTTTTCCCTCGATTCCGCCGGCCTGCGCCTGCCGGGGCCCGTCTCCTGGCACGACTACCCCTTTGACGCGGAGCCTACGCAGGAGCTTAGTTTAAGCTTTGGGGGCGCCCAGCTCAAACTCTCTGTCCCAGAAAATTGGAGCAAGGGGGCGCAGGCCCTCATTGAGCGTGAATTCTCCGTCTTAGGCTCCTATCAGGGGGTTGAGGATCTTTGGCAGGGGGCGTGGAAGCGCTACTACCGCATGGCCTACCGTGATTCCTACCATCGCCTTGACCGGCTTTCCTTTCTCATGGGCTTGCAGATAGAGTCCCAGGAGCGCCTCAAGGCAGTGCCCGGTAAGGAAAAATCCGCAGATTCTGGCGTCTCCGCCGCGGGTTCCGGCGTCTCCGCCGAGCTCTACGCGAGCGCCCTTCTTTCCTGGGTTCAGGGCTTTAAGTACACCCGCGATCTTGCCAGTTCAGACCTCCTCAACCCCCTGGATTCAGCCCTTAAGGCCGATGGAGATTGCGACGGCCGGGCCCTCCTCATGGCCATCATCCTCCACCATTGGAACATCGACGCCGCCATGGCCGTAAGCCGCACATATTCCCATGCACTGGCTCTTGTCGATATCCCCGCTAAGCCGGGGAGGAATGCCGGTATCGAGGCTGATGGGAAGCGCTACCTAGTGGGTGAAACTACGGCCAAGGTTGGCTTGGGGCTTATCGCAGAAGACCAAGCGGATCCGGCAGAGTGGATTGGCATAGGCTTTGGGTTTTAGGACTGGAAGCAAGGCCTAGGGAAGGACAGAACTCACGAGGTCCCGGAGGGCGCGCACGTCTATCTTTTCTTGGGAGTTGATGCCCCGTCTTCCCAATCCGATTCCCAGACTCGGCCTGAGGCCATGGTGGCTGCTCATAGCCTCGGCTATGGGGCTGAGGGCGCGGAAACCTGCAGGCGAATAGAGAACGGATGTAAGGGTAAGGGGTCTGACCCCAGTCTGAAAGAGGGCCTTCGCGCGCAGGGCGTCCAGGCCCCCGGCAAAGGAAATGGGCAGGCTGCCTGAGAGGTCTTCCGCGACCCGCGCGGCTAGGCAGAGACCGGCCGCGTACACCGGCGGGCCTGACAAGAGGGGAGAAGGCTTGCGGTGGTCGGGCTCCGGCCGCATGAGGGAGCGCCCGATTGCCGAGGGCATGGATCCGTCAACCTTCACCCCAAAGAAAAGCCCCGCTTCCCTGGCGCGGGTAAAGAGGCGGCGGATGATCATGATTGCCTCCGAGTAGCGGACAGAGGCATTACGGCCAAAGATGGAGCTGTCCCGCTCTTCCCCTTGGCGGCGGAAGATGTCCGCCAGGCGCTCGTTGCCGAGAATCCAGGGGCCGAGCTTGAGCTCAATGGGGACTCGCGCCTCTTCGATGAGACGGCTTATATAACCTTCCGCCTCCTTGAGGGGGAGGCCGTCGGGGATGGCAAGACAGAGGGCGGAAATGAGGGGGGCTTGAAGCTTGGAGCCTAGGTTCCCCAGCTTAAGCAGCCTTCCCTCGAGGTCGCTGCCGCGGAAGGGGTCATTCGTGGGGCTGAAGGTTTTGAGTTCTTCAAGGAGGGCGTTTTGGATAGCCTGGGCGCGGCCGTCCTGAAGGGCCTGGAGGAAGTCGGCCGTTTCGGGGTCAGTCTCTGCCGAGATGTTTGCCGTGTAGACGCAGGGTTCAGGCGGGGCGGATTCCAGGTTCAGGCCAAGGGCGCTCCCGAGGACAAGGTTTAGGACCCTGCCGAGGAGAAATTCCTTAAGGACGATTTCGGATACCCGAGCTTCATCCCCTGTTTTTACAGCGCCGCGGCTTCCCTTGAGTGTTGCCATGCGAAAGGCAAGGGCAGCCTGGACGGGGAGCTCAAAGAAGCGGGCGCCCGCAAGATAGGCGGATAGAATGCCGATGTAGGGGATGGTCAGGGGGCTTGCTCCAGGGCCAATGGGGAGGGCGCAGGGGCGGCCGTAGCAGTCTGCTCCGGTTATGCCGCCTAAGCGCGGTAGCTCTTGGCGGCCAAAGCCCAGGATCTTGCCTTCTTGGCAATACTCTTCCCCTATCCGCTCAAGGGCGGCGGATAGACTCTGTGTCAGCGATTCGGAAGGAATTGTCTGGCTTTCGCTACGCTTCACGGCTCTCCTGCACTTTTCAAGCTCGAGAACTTCATTCATAATACCAGGACTCGCGTCATTGTCAATTCAATTCTCCGTTAGAAGGCGGATTCTTTCGTGAATCTTGAAAAAATAAGGAAATTCAGCTATCCGGCCATCCTGGTCGCTGAATTTCTAGCCATCATGGGCTTCGCCGCCTCCGGCCCTCTTCTGCCTTCCTATCTGCGTCAGCTTGGCCTACGCGAGGGCCCGGGCTTAAGTATCTGGTCGGGTTGGACGACATCACTCCCGGCCCTCATGCTTGCCCTCTGCGCCCCCCTCTGGGGCATTCTGGCGGACAGGATCGGGCGCAAGCCCATGCTGTTGCGGGCAATGCTGGGGGGCTCTATCGTCGTTTTTTTTATAGCCCTCGCTCAAAGCCCCTGGCAGCTCCTGCTACTGCGTTCCATCCAAGGCGTATTTACCGGCACTGTTTCCGCAGCCACCGTCTTAGTGGCTTCCATCAGCCCGGTTGAAAAACTGGGTTCGCGCTTGGGCCTCCTCCATGCCTCTGTCTTTGGGGGAAATAGCCTGGGACCTCTCTTTGGCGGTCTGGTAGCCGAAGCCTTCGGCAACCGCGCCGCCTTCCTCCTCACCTCGCTCTTACTTTTACTAGGCAGTCTCTGCGTTATTTTTCTTGTCTTTGAGAATTTCAAGCGCCCGGAGGCTTTCGGCCGAACAAAGAATGCTCCGGGTATGGACTCTCCCGGCAAACCTCCGCTTCCCGGACTCCTCGGTGGCATGCGCGCCTTTCCCCTCTTAGTCCCCCTCTTTGCCGTCGTTCTCATGTACCAACTTGCCGGCTCTAACGTCGCCCCCATTCTACCCCTCTTTATCGAGGAGCTTGCCCATGACCCTCAGCATGTGCGCTCCATAGCCGGGCTTATTATTGGGGCGGCAAGCCTGGGGGCCGCCCTAGCCGCCGCCCTTTCCGGCCGAATTTCGGACAGACTGGGTCATGTGCGAGTCCTTATTGTCAGTCTCTGCGCCGCCGGCATATGCCACTTTGTACAGGCCCTGGCGCGCACGCCCTGGGATATCCTTGCCTGGAGGGCGGTCGAGGGCCTCTTCTTAGGCGCCACCATGCCTTCGGTAAACGCCCTGATCGCTACCCGTACCGAGGCCGGCAAACGCGGGGCCGCTTACGGGTTTTCCACATCGGCCGGGCAGATCGGCACGGCCTTCGGCCCCATGATGGGCGCCGGGCTTTCTGCCGCCTTCGGCTTCCGTCCCGTCTTTGCCTTAACGGGAGCCCTCCTTGTCTCCACAGCCCTTGCCGTGGCACTCTTAAGCCCAGGGAGAAAAAGAGAAAAGGTATGAGAGAGGATCAGATACTTAAGGATGCCGCTCGCTCCGCTCCGGAAAGCGTCGCCCGCGAAAAAAAGCCAAGGCGACTTGCGCAGGTCAATCTTAGATCCTGGTGGGACCCGCCCCTCCTTCGTGTCCTCATCATCCTTTCTGCCATTCTGCTCTTCCTCGTTTTGACGGCCGGAATAAGCGCCTCATTCATTGGCCGGGCGCAGAGCGCCCCGGCATCGGCCTTTGTCTCCCCGCCCCCCACCCAAGACTCCGCCGGATTCGATATCGTTCATTTTCGCGGCATAGGCAGTTTGCGCCTGCGCAGCGCGGACAAGACCCCAAGCCTCCTTGCCCTGAGTATCGTTCTTGCCATTCCGGCCGCCGACGGCCCCTTCCGCGAGGAGCTGTGGTCACGGAAGGCCGAGCTAAGGCGTATCTGTTTTGAACATCTGGGCTCAAAAACGGCGGCAGAGCTCTCCCCTGCCTTCGAAGGCGGGCTCAAGGCCCAACTGCGCGACCGCCTCAACGCCGTACTTCTCTTAGGGAAGGTCGCGGACGTCATCTTTCCCGAGTACCAATTGATCGATTGAAGGTCCAAGGATCCTAAATAAAAGTACAAGGAGCATGCGCGATGTTGGAACTGAGAGGATTGTCCAAGACTTATTCTAAGAAGGGAGCCAAGGCGGTAGATGAGCTGAGCCTCAGCGTGAGCGCCGGCCAGATCTTCGGCTTTCTTGGGCCCAATGGGGCCGGCAAGACAACGACTATCAAGATGCTCTGCGGCATTTTAAAGCCGGACGCGGGCCAAGCCCTCATAGACGGTAAGGATATCAACCTTGAGGCAAAAGAGGCTAAGCGCCTCTTTTGCTACGTGCCCGACAGCCCCGAGCTCTTCGTGCGCCTCAAGGCCCAGGAGTACCTCAACTTTCTAGGGGACGTCTACCAGGTTCCCGCCACCGAGCGCCAAACCCGAATAGCCCGCTACGCCGCCCTCTTTAAGCTTGAAAAAGTCCTCCACGCCCCCATATCCAGTTTTTCCCACGGCATGAAGCAAAAACTCTTGCTGCTCGGTTCCCTTCTGCCGGACCCGCAGAACTGGATCCTGGACGAGCCTTTGGTGGGCCTTGATCCTGAGGCCGCCTACATCCTCAAAGACATAATGCGCGAGCGTGCCGCGGCGGGCAAAACGGTTTTTTTCTCTACTCACGTCATGGAGGTTGCCGAGCGCCTCTGCGACCGCCTGGCGGTGATATCCGCGGGCAAGATCGTTTTTTCAGGCAGCTTGGACGAGCTTAAAACACGTATGGGCCGAGGCCAGGGCGGGACTGAGGATTCCCTGGAAAAGCTCTTCTTGGAATTGGTGGACTCCGACGTCGCTCCTCCCCAAGGCTCGGGGGCGCAGGGGAGGGCCCCATGAAGTCCTTTTTTTCCCTCCTCCGGCTTTACGTCGTTTCCGTTTATAATCCCCGCGCCATCATTGATCTTTTAAAACAAGGCCCTAAGGGAATCGCTAAGGCCCTGGGAATACTCATCCTGGTCATCTACGGCCTGGCTTCCTTTTCTTCCATCATGCTCGTTTCAAGCTACTCCAGCTACGCAGGCCTAAAGCCCCTAGGCCTGGAGCAGCTCGTGCTCTTAAACGCCATCTCCTCTTCAACCGCCATCGTCATCGTAATAGGCTTTGCCGCCTCCCTTGCCACCTACTTTTTATCCGGGGCGGAATCCAGCTTTCTTTCCATGCCCTTGGCGCCCCGCGCCCTCTTTGGCGCAAAATTTGCCATGACCTACCTGACGGAGGCACTCTTAGGCTCCCTGATGCTTGCCGTTTCCTGCGGCGTCTACGCCTACTTTGAATCCCCGCCGCCCCTCTTCTATCTCTACGCCTTCCTCATCGCGGCGGCTACCCCGCTTTTACCCCTTTCTTTTTTCTACTTCATCCTGGTACCCCTCATGTCCGGCCTGCGCTTCTTCCGCCGCAAAGACTTCATCGTCATAGTGGGCGGCTTTGTGGGCATCCTCATGGCCATGCTCTGGCAGCTCTATGCTCAAAGGCTGGCGATCAACGCAGGCGACAGCCAATGGCTTTTGGACAACTTGGCAAACCCAGACTCCATCCTCATGCGCTTTTCCCGTCTTTTTCCCCCGGCACTCTTTGGCGCCCGCGCCCTTATGGCTCCCTCTAGCCTGGAGGGATTTCTCTACCTGGCTGCCTACCTGGGCCTCCAGCTCTGCGGCTTGGGCTTGGCTCTTCTCTTCCTCCCCGGCCCCTATGTGCGTAGCCTCTCCAGTTATAACGAGGTAGGGGTTTCTCCCATGGCCAGGTCGCAGGGCTATATCCCTCGGGTCTTTAGGCCCAGGCCGGCCTTTGTGAGCCTGCTCCTGCGCGAGATCCGCCTTATGAATCGCGAACCTGTCTTTTTCTTAAATGGTCCCTTTGTCATCATCCTCGTGCCCCTCCTCTTGGGAGTCGTCTATGGGAGCATGAAGGAAAAATTCCTAGCGGACATTCCTGCCTTAAGTGGCCCGGGGGCAAGCTCCCTCCTTGCCCTGGTAGCCTTTGGCATGAGCGCCTTCCTTGGCTCGGTGAACGGCATAGCCTGCACGTCCGTCTCCCGCGAGGGAAGGCAGCTTGCCTACCTAAAGAGCCTCCCCCTCGGCCCTGCCTCCTACCTGGGGGCCAAGCTCGTCCACGCCCTCATCTTTGCCTTCTTGGCGGGTTTAGGCGGGCCACTGGCAGTCTATCTTGTGTTTCCCTTCCCCCCGCAGCTGGCCCTCATTGCAGGCCTAAGCGGCTTTGGGCTTTCCAGCCTCCTCTGCCTCATTGGAATTTTGCTTGACCTCTCACATCCGCGCTTGGATTGGCCGAACCCCCAGGCAGCCATAAAACAAAACCCCGTCTACGCTCTTATGATCCCCATCGCCATGGGCCTCATCGGGCTCTGCTGCGCCCTCATCGCCCTCTTCCCGGGGCAGGGCTTTATCATGCCGCTCTGCGGCATAGGCGCTTTGAGCCTATGCCTCGGCCTTGCCGCCCTCCTTGCGCCCTCTGCCGCTCTGCGCATGGAGAGGATTCAGGCTTAGGTCGGGAGGGCTATAGGCCGACAATGGATGTGATGAAGCGTCTCTTTTTTGTTTGCCTTCTCTTTTCTTGCCTCTTTTTTCTCGCGGCGCAGGAGAATCCTCCCCTAGCCGGGGACAGTCCCCTCTCTGCCTTCCCGGACAATTGGGAGGCCCGTCGCGCCCTCATAGACACTGTCCGCGCGCCACGGGACACGGCCCTGCGCTACAAGGGGGAGATTCGGCAAACATCCCTCTCCCGCGTCCGCGTCCGCGTCGTGGAGGAAGGGGATAATTTCTACTTTCTCTTTGAAAACCCCCGGGGCGGTGCCTATCCCACCTATTCCCAGGGCTCTTGGGTCATAAAGCGCGCAAAAAGAGACGGTTCCTATGTTCAGGCAAAGATCTTCCTGCGCTCAGACCCCAATGTCTTTGCCCGCATCTACCCCTTTCGCGACAGGGCAAAGCTGGAGATCATCGTCTACGGGGCCGTCATCCACAAGGATGTCCTCCTTGCCCAGAGCTTTGAGGAAGTCATCATCCTGCCATTTGAAAAGATCGTCCAGCAGAGCGCGGCCAGCGTGAATTGGGCAATCCTCTCACCCAACCTGGGTCTCTATCAGGCATCGCGCTCCATGATAGCCGCCATCAGGGCAAAATTGGCAGATCTCCGCTATGGGGAAGACGGTGCCATAGAGTCCAACGGCCTGCCGGTTACCATCAAGGACCTTGTCGAGCAAAAGGGGCAGACTGTTCTCAATTGCTCTGGCTTTTCAAAGTGGATCGTGGATGGCCTCTATGCCTATGGCGCAGATCCGCAAGACCCGGCCCCCCTCATACCCATCCAACTCCTCAAGCGCCGGCACACAGATGTCAGGGGCACGGCATTTACCGCCGCCTATGAAGACATTCGCGACCCCTACTTCGGTCTGGACTGGATACGCAACCTTGGCATGGTCCTCATGGACAAGCGCTATCCGGGGAGGCTAAGCGCTCCCAATGACCAAGATCTGAGCATCCATCCCTTTTCTCTCCTTACAGGAGCCGGAGGCCTCCTGGATACGCGCCTGCCCTATGATCCCTACCCAGACTTCGCGCCCAATATCGGCTACCAAGCCATGGGCCTTGCTGCCCTCTTTTACCGCCTAGCCATTGATGAGCCTGGGCATTTTTATCTGGGGGCATTTAGCACGGACATAGGCGGAGCAAGCCCGGCCCTTACCCAGTACTATCATATAGCCGCGTTTTTCCCCTATTTTGATGCGGATGGCATCTTCCGCGTTGCGGTTTTCGAATCCGCCGCTGAGACTTCCATAGAGGCGGTTATGCGGCGCAAGCCCAAGGAATTCGTGTTTTTAGTCAGGCTCCCGGCAGATTCGCGGGTGGATTACGGCTTGGCAAGCGGGGTGCGGCCCTCAAGCCTCCCCGACATGGATAGCCAGCCCATCGAAGGCGGCTTCAACAGCCTCAGGCGCTAAGCCCCTCAGACCCGCGCCCCGGCAGAGCTCCTGGACGCGCGCGTGGGAGATCTCGTGACAGATATGGGTAAGGTAGGATTTCTTTGCCCCTATGCGCTCGCAGGCGGCAAGGGCCTGGCTTACGCTAAAATGGGTAGAGTGGGGCCGCTCGCGCAGGGCGTCTATCACAAGGGCATCCAAGCCCCCTAGGCGCTCATAACTCTCTTGTGGAATCCCTGAACAATCTGTCAGGTAAGCAAAACCCCCTATCCGATAGCCAAAGATAGGCAGGCTGCCGTGCATGATAGGTATAGCCTGAATAATCTGGCCATCTACCCTGAATCGACCCTCATCATCCGCTTCCGCCTCTATTTCGCGCAGCTCTAGGTCGGGGACTCCTCCGCCCTCCCGGTACTGTCTGAACATATAGGGAAAACGCTCGCGGATCTCGGCAATGCAGGAGGCTTGGGCGTAGACTTTCATACTGCCGGTCTCAGTGAGGGCGCGCAGATCGTCCAGGCCGTGGATATGGTCGGCATGGCTGTGGCTTAAGAGGACGGCGGAGAGCTTTGAAAGACCGGCTCTGAGGGCTTGCAGGCGGAATTCGGGGCCTGCGTCTATGAGAAAATTCTGCCCCGCATCCATACGGACAAGGGCAGATGCCCGGTAGCGATTATCGCGTGGGTCGGCGCTGTGGCAGACGGGGCAGTCGCAACCTATAACCGGAATCCCGTGGCTCGTGCCCGAGCCTAAGATGGTAATAGTCATAGCCACTAAAAAGAGAAAAGCCGGACTAAAAAGCCCGGCTTTGTTCCAATGGCGCCCGAAAACATCCGGGGCCGGGAAGCTAGCAAACCTTCTCTACCTTGTTGGCCTTGAGGCAGCGGGTGCAAATCTTAATACTCTTCACCGCGCCGTCCATCTTTGCCCTCATAGAGAGAAGATTGGGCATCCAGGTCCGACGGGTTCGGTTCTTGGCGTGGCTAACCTTATTTCCAAACTCAGTGTGCTTACCGCAGATATCGCATTTACGAGACATGATCTTCCACCTTAAGATAGGATTCCAGTCCGGCCAATCTAGCAGAAGCCCATATCCTTGTCAATGAGGCCGTAGAGACAGATTGGGGTGATTTCGAGGCAAGAGAATCTGGTCTAGCCAGTTACCCGCCTAGCCTGGGGCCGCCGTTGAAGCCACTGGTATTCAAGGAGGCTGTCTACCAATTCGGAGCAACAACCCTCAATTGTCTCCTCCAGATTGGCAATGGGGGTGATAACCGCAAAGCGGCTACCTATCATAAGGGTGGAAAAGCCGCGTAGCCTTGCCTGGCTATGGGCTTGAGAGATGATATCCGCCATGTCTTGGGAAAGTACCGCCCGTGAAAGCATGCCTGCCATGTTCGCCTCCTTTGTTTTCGCGCAGCTTCGTGAACGATGCCGGGGGACGGAACGAAACGGGTACGCTTTGAATATAGACCCATTCGGATCAAAAAGCAAATAAAGAGGCAGGGGGCAAAGCTCGCGCTTTGTTGAGGCCTAAGCTAGTGGTCCGTAGCACTGGATAGGGACCCAAGGAAATATCTGGGAAGGGAGCGCTAGCTTTTCTTGCTTCACGTTATACTTCGTGGTAGAGTAGGGAAATGTTTGCAATAGGAGAAAATTAAGCCCATGAAGAAGTTACACCCATCATATGTTTTTTCGTTCGCATTCCTCTGCTTTAGCCTTTACTTATGTTTTTCATGTTCTCCCGTGGAAACGGTTGATGTCGATGGTATAAGTCTTGAAGATTCCTTTGTCGCGCTCGAATTAGGCGGCCAATTCAGCTTAAAGGCCGTTGTTAGTCCTGCTCATGCCAGCGTAAAAACCTTAGCTTGGACAAGTAGCGATTCCTCAATTGCTACAGTCTCCGAAGAAGGCCTTGTGAGCGCCCAAAAAGGTGGCTTGGTGTCCGTAATAGCTACTACCATAGACGGAGGCTACACAGCAAGTTGCGATGTATTCATTAAGGACGCAAATTATAATATCGTTGAATTTGATTTTCTGAATATGCCCTTGCCCGACGGTTCATATTCCGTGATTGGTAATTTTGTCGAATGTCCTTTTGGCAACGGGCAACGCATAATTCCTCTACGGAGCGGTGCTGGGCTGCTCAATGATACTCGTTATGGACTAAGTAATAGCAATCCTCTGATTTTTAGCCTAGTAACGCCATTAACCTGGGATCGCCCCTGGTTTCCTTATACGGAGGGGAATAGCCCTGATTTAGTTGGAAATAGAAATTTTTCTGTCGAGCTTCCCCTCGAAGGCAATCGCTATAGACTGCTGATTGATGGTTCTACCGTGCCAGCGACGCTCTCCTTCGATGTAGTCGCTTATTGAATAAAGCCGAATAAACCTGCCACCCGCACTTAAGATCTGAGATTGTCTTGGCCGGCGCGCGGGGGGCAAAGCCGCTGGGGTGCTTCCCCGATTTCTCCTTGCAAAGCAGGGTCTGCGGCACTATGGTAGATCTATGCCGGCATGCTCCGGCGGGGGAGCCTATGCGAAGAAGGGCAAGCGCGCTTTTCATCTTTCTCTATGCCGGGCTCTTTTATGCCGGGCTTCTTTCAGCCCAAGCCCCAGAGCTAGCGGTCGTGGATGGGCCTCAGAGTCCCTTTGTCAGCATAGCCGTTATGAAGTTTTCTACCCACGCGGCGGCGGAATACTCCTTTCTCGGAGATTCCACCACGGAAACCCTGAGCACCAAGCTCGCCCGCCTAGAGGGCATCAAACTCTATGAGCGCTCGCAGTTCGCCAAAATAGCCGGTGAATACAAACTCGGCCTGGACGCACAGGGCTTTATGGACCAAGCCACCCTCAGCCAGGCCGGCAAGGTCGTTTCAATCGATTACATGGTCCTAGGCGCGGTGACTCTCGCGGGAGGGCGCTGCGCCGTCAGCCTACGGCTTACCGAGTTACGCTCCAGCCGCGTCATCCTTGCTTGTGAAATTTCAGGCGCTTATCCCACGGAGTTTTTCGACATCCAGGAAGAGCTGGCCCTCAAGCTAGCCCAAGCTCTCAAGTTAAAGCTTTCAAGTCTTGAGCGGGAGGCTCTATCTGCCAAGCCCACGTCGGACATAAAGGTTTTCGATGAGTATAACCGCGCCCTCGCCATTGGCAAGCTCAGTGAAAAGATACTCGCGCTCAAAGCCCTTGTGCAGCGTAATCCGGATTTCCTCCAGGCCTTGAATCTCTTGGCGGATAGCTACTGGCAGGCGGATATGCTTGAAGAAGCCAAGGCCGTCTACGACGTCATTTTGCGCAAAGAACCCGGCTTTTGGGCTAACTCTTATAACCGCGCCCTCCTCCTCTTGGACATGGGCCGCTACCAGGAGGCTATTGCGGATTTAGGCGCTTCCGCGGGGCTTTCTCCCCAAGATCCGGACATTCTCTATAATCTAGGCTACGCAAAGGAATTCAACGCTCAGGGCATACGCCAGGGAGAGGGCGCTCACCTCAAGGCTGCCCTAGATGCCTATGAAAAGGCCCTGCGTCTTGCTCCTAACCATCTTGAGGCCCGTTTCTCCGCCGGTCTTTTATGCGCCCTCCTTGCCCAGGAGGCTTCTTACGCCGCCGAGCAAAAGCGGCTCCTTACCCAGGCGCTTGTCCATCTGGAAGCGTACCTGCGTATCTACCCGGATGTTTTTAACGCCGAGGAAGTGGCTCAGAATATCATCCTGTTCAAGGATTACATCAGGCAATTGGAGGGGCTCTAGGATGAAAATCGCAGCCAGCGTCATTGGTTTAGCCTGCCTTATCTTTTTTACTTCCTGCCAGTCAACTCAGGCTGGAAGGGAACCGGCGGGTCTAACTGGAGAGAACTCTTCAAGCGCCGAGAAGTCGGCGCAAAGCGGCCCCAGCCAAAAAAACGGGGTAGCGGATGCCCAGAAGGGGCAGAGGGTCTTTATCGCCATTGTTGACTTTGCCGTTTTAGGCGGCGACGCGGAGCTAAAGGCCCTGGCGGCCGACATCCCCCAAACCCTCACGGGGGCCTTTCTCAAGGGGGGGCGGCTGCGGCCCGTGGAGCGAATCGACATGGAAAAAGCACTTGCCGAGCTTGAGCTTTCTATGAGCGCCTTAGCGGATCAAGATGCCGCCCTCAAGCTGGGGAAGATCGTCGGCGCCCAGTATATCCTTTTAGGGAGCGTGGCAAGGCTGGCGGACCAGGTGAAGCTAAGTTGTCGGGTCATTTCTACCCAGACGGCGGAAATCGTCTATACCGAGCAAGTGCGCGGCAGTTTTTCCGCCATCTTTGAATTGGAAGAGGAATTGGCGCAAAAAGTAGAAAAGGGCTTGAATCTCTAACTGCGCGCATTCATCGCTGTGCTTCGAAGACTGAGGAGGAATACATGATGCGTGGATATGGGAATTCTCTAGCTTTCCTTAAGCCTGCCTTTATCTGCTCTGCCCTGCTTTTGTGTTTCAGCCTCAATCTGCTGGCGCAGGATTCTGCAAAAAAATCAGACTTTTTTAAGCGCCTGGGCGCGGACGCGCCACTACGCGGCTCCTACGGCAGGGCGGGTTCAAAGTTTGCCGCCAAAGCGGATATCCTTAGGATTCAAACCATGCCGCTCAAGGCGGAAAAGGATCTGGCGGCCTTCAAGGCCATCGTCGACAAGGCCCAGGCGGAAAATCGGCTTGATGGCTTGGAAGAGGCCTTGGCGGATGAATACAAGGCCCAGCCCTCTTCCCTGCCCATAAAGATAAGCCTAGCCTTTACCTATGGGGCAAAGGCCAAGGCAAAAGAAGAATTTGCCCTCCTTAAGGACATCGAGAGTCAGGCGGCGGTCAAACCCAAGCTCGCCTTCAATATAATTCAGGCCTATGGCCGCCTTAAACCCAAGAGTCCTGAGGGTGCCCTAGACTCCCTCTTTTCAAGTTTGGCGGAGGCTAAGGCCTCGGGAGAACTCCTTTGGGTTTTTCTGGACACGGGGGCAGAGGCCAAGAAATGGATCGAGCGCGCCATCGCTGAAAAGGACTGGGACTTTGCCGCCTTCTTAGTGGAGGGGGCCTTGAGCCGCAGCCTCATAGACGATGCCTACGCCCAGGAGAAGTTCGCCCTTATTCTTGAGTCCTCGGGCGGGACTACCGTGAGGAACGCGCTTGAATTCTATAAGGCCCTCAAAAGCAATCGCCTCATCATCTGCGAGGCCGGGGTCTACGATTTGCGCCAGGATTTTGAATCGGCCTTCGTGACCTTTGACTGGGATAACTACGAGGATGGTTTGACAATGCCGGGGGTAATGCGCAGCAAGGCCTACCCGCGGCTCAAGGGCTTGAGTAACGTCAGCATACGGGCAAAGGGCAGGGTAGTTTTTGTCGCGCGGGCCATATCGCGGGCCCTCCTGGAGTTTGACGGGTGCAAAAATATAAGCATGGACGGCATCGCGTTCGAGATCGAGGATGTGGACGAGTATAGCTCTCAATATGGCTTAGACGGCCTGGTTCTCACTTCCTGCGCCGGAATAAGCATGCGCGGCTGCAGCATAGAAGGCAATGGAATACGCAACGGCCTGGTGCTGCGCGCCTCGCGCAATGTTCGTTTTGAGAATTCGGAAATCACCAATTGCGGCGGCACTATCCTAGATATCTCAAACTCCCAGTCGCTGAGCTTTATCAATTCAAGCTTTAAGGATTCCCGCGCCCATGAAGACCAGGGTGAGTACTATCAGGACGGCTCCTCCGTGTTGCGCATCGGCATGGGGCGCTACGATCCCTTCCGCCAAGGTAGCTCTTCAGATGAAAACCGGGTCGTGGATTGCGTCTTTAGCGCTTGCAGCTTCAGCAACAATGCCGCTGACCAGTTTTTGGACTTAGCCGTTGAAACGACGCGCAGGATCAGCATGGATTCTTGCCGCTTTACCGGAAACAAGACCGAGCATTTTTCCATGTATCCCTGGTTCGTCAGCATTTTTTCTCAGGAGAGCGAGCTGACTAAACTGCCGCGTGAAATCCTTTTTAACGATTACTTCAGTTTCATCAACTGCAGTTTTACGGCAAACGATTTTCATCTTGGCTCCGGCGGCAAGTACGTAGGCCCCTGGCCTAAATCATAAGCCGGCTCAAGGCCTTGGCTTCAAAGGAGAATTAAGACGATGAGTGAGCACAATAGATTCCCTAGGCAAAAGATTTCTGCTCGGCTTTCCGTGCACTTTCAGGCACTGCCCCGAGTTCTAGGCAAGATTGCCCTGCTGGGCTTGCTTTCCATACTGGGCCTCTTTTCCATGTTGGGCACGGTAGGCTGCGCTCCGGGGGGCCTGTCTAAAAAAGCCTACCTTGAACTTCCGCTCTGGCAAAAAGAAGAGCAAGCCCTCGACATTATGCGCAACACGGCCGCCCTTAAAAGTCAGGCTGAGTTCGAGGAGGCCCTCAGCACAGCCGCCGGTCTCTTTAAGGAACTGGACGCGGAGCTTGCCCTCCTCGATATCCGCAGTGAAAAACTTAAAAAGCTCAATGATATTCAGCGTAGGCTCTGCCGTATCTATGTGGATACGGCAGCTGAGTACCTAGCCACTAAGGACTCAAGCGTCTTGGCATCGCTTGCCCAAGCAGACGCCCTTTTTCTGGAGTTCATAGAAGCATCCGGAAAATGAGGCCTTGCCGCGCCCCGTCCCCACAGGCGATACTTGGGCAATGACGAGTTCTGATTTCCTTAGTCGACAACCAAGTGTCACTCCGCATCCGCTATCCCAAGGAAACCTGGTGGCTCTACGACCAGGTTCACTAACTGGGCGCTGACGGCAAGTTCTACGGCGACTACCTGTACAAGCGGGCTGACGAGCTTCTCTGGAGGAATGGCTATGATCGCATTGTCCTTTTTACCTATCAACAGTTTACCCGTGCGCAATCCGATCCGGATTGGAAAGAGCTTATGGGCAAGCTTGTCAAAGTCAGCGGATCCTACTCCTTCTGGCTAAAGGATAAAGCCTATGCTTTCTGCAAAAATCAGGGCTATGCTTTTCCGGATCAGGTTCATTTGACAATTCTGGACAATAAAAACAAGGTAGCGTTTGAAAAAGATTTCTCCGTCAAGTCAAAATTGGAGACAGGGTATTGGGGCATTTCTTCCGTGGATATAGCCTTCGAGATTCCGAACCAGCCGGCGGAGTCCGAGTTTAGCCTCATTATGACGGTCAACGCAACAAAAGACGGACAGGTTCTTCCGCTGAGCTTTAAGGTCCGGGAAAACGCGTTTACCACGAGAAGCAATGAGGGTATCTTTCTCGACGACCGGGCCAATCTTGTGTATCACTTCAATGAAGCGGGGCAGATAACCAAGATTAGGTATTGATTTCCAGCTCTATCTGCTCGTGCGCGGGAGGGGTAAAACCCTCCCGTTTTTTTTGTCCTCAAAAAGCTTACGCTAGGCTGGGGAATTGTAAAAAGGCCTAGCTAGAGTGTCATGCGGAGCCTACATCTGGGTGGCGGGAATATTTTTCCCATACTATGTCATTTTTTAGTGTTTTCTCAACCATGAGCTTGATAAAAATACTGCACTTTTTTTAAGTATTTATATTATATATAAATATAATTCTTTTTTTAAAAAACTGCCAAGTGGCATGCTTTTTGCTAACTTGTCTATGATACGAATCGCAGGTTAAAGGAGATGACTATGAAAGGGATAATTGCACGGTCGGTGATTTTATTGAGCTGTCTTGTGGCTACGGCTTCAGCTTGGGCCTCAGATTCAGAATATGGCGCGGCGGCCGCGACTGCGGCCACAGAAGGTGGAGCGAGCTATAGCATCAACGATATGCTACGCTGGGCGGCCGAGGACGAATACCTCGCCCATGGGGAGTACGAGCTCATCATGAAGAAATTCGGAGCTATTCGTCCCTACACCAACATCATCAAATCTGAGGAACAACATCTTGATTGGCTCCGGGCGGAGTACAAGGCACGGGGCCTAGCCTTCCCGGAGGATGAGAGCGCTGACTACCTCGTAGTTCCTCGCGATCTCAAGGCGGCCGCCCAGGCTGGCGTTGACGCTGAGATTTCCAATATTGCCATGTACAAGGCATTCCTTTCCCTCCCGGAATTGGCAAAGGCGGAAAACGCCTCTGTGAGAGCCCTCTTTGACCAGCTCATGCGGGCAAGCGAGAATCATTTGAAGGCCTTTAAAACCCAGCTGTCAAAGTACTAGAATGAAAGGGCTAGCAGGCACTCCGCGCTCGCGCAGAGTGCCTGCGTGGCTATGCGTAAACCCTTGTAAACTCAAATCAATCCTAGCTTACTTGACTTATATTTTAGATTGTCGCTACTATTAATTTGATTTCGAAGCTGAATGCAGAAAAAATTTATAGAGGAGCATGTATGAAATTATTTCCCGCCATCGCAATTTTGTCTCTCATTTTTTCATCCGCACTATTTCTATCCTGTGATATCGAAGCAAGCGAAAATTCCGTCGCGGCCCTCAGCCTTAACTGCGGGGCGGCCAGCCTCCTTCCCGGCGACAGCCTCCAACTCCAAGCAACCGTCCTCCCGGAAAGCGCGCTTAACAAGAGTTTGAGCTGGGAAAGCTCGGCGCCGGGGATCGCCACGGTTTCTTCAAGCGGGCTTGTTCAAGCTCTTACCCAAGGCTCAGCCAGCATTAGCGCCCGTTCAACCGATGGCGGAAAGGTTGCTGCTTGCGCCATTACCGTGCTTGCAGAGCTGGGGGCAGGGACCGTCCGCGTAACGGGCCTGAGCCTTGCGGATGAATTTGTTTCGATCGATATAGATGAAGATTATACCCTCAACACCACGCTGCTTCCTGCGGATGCCAGCCTTAAAACCATCAATTGGATGAGCACCGATTCCACTATAGCCACGGTTTCTCAAGCGGGTGTTGTAAGCGGGTTGAGTAGAGGTTTTACCTCCATCGGTACAGTAAAGGATCATCCTTTACACTTCTCAAGGATCATACTTTACACTTTTTGAACAAATGCAGACCCTCTGTGAAGGGGGTATGCGATGGCTTGGAAGGTGCAGAGAATGGAGAGTCAGAAGCAGAAATTCGTCT
>JBGSOB010000003.1:0-6808 GCA_041739325.1 Treponematales bacterium | reverse complement strand
AGACGAATTTCTGCTTCTGACTCTCCATTCTCTGCACCTTCCAAGCCATCGCATACCCCCTTCACAGAGGGTCTGCATTTGTTCAAAAAGTGTAAAGTATGATCCTTGAGAAGTGTAAAGGATGATCCTTTACTGTACCTCCGTCATGATTAACAGGCTGATTAGCTACCGCTGTGCCGCCCTGACTTTCAAAGGTAACGGTGTACACGTTGAGTGTCCATTTGGCATAGAGGGTCCGAGCAATCGTAATCGTGTTCGTGGAGAAGTTCCATGACGTTATACAGCTATTTTCGGTGTACCAGCCACCGAAGGTATAACCCGTGCGAGTGGGATTGCTCGGCTGAGTGACTAGCCCATTATAGTTTATGTTTTGATTAGCTATAGCTGAGCCGCCCTGACTGTCGAAAGCAACGGTGTAAACGTTGATTGTCCATTTGGCATAGAGGGTCCGAGCCGTCGTGATCGTATTCGTGGAGAAGTTCCATGCCGTTACACAGCTACTTTCGGTGTACCAGCCACCAAAGGTATGACCCGTGCGAGCAGGACTGCTCGGCTGAGTGACTAGCCCGTTATAGTTCACGTTTTGATTAGCTACCGCTGAGCCACCCTGACTGTCAAAAGTAACGGTATAGCTATTGATACTCCATTGTGCGTAGAGGGTGACAGGCTCATTGAGCTCGTATGTTGCCCCTTCCGTTATAGGCAGTGCCGCCAACCCCGCTCGCCGTAGTGTACCAGCCCAGAAAGCTGTGCCCAACACGGTCCATGTTGCCTCTATCAGAAAGGAGCAGTGGCTGATTATGTATCTTAAGCTGGGTATCTACGCTTCCCGTGCCCCCGTTGGCGCTATAAACCACATTGTAATCCCACTTGGCGTAGAGGTTCAAAGGCTGGTCAAGGCTGTAGCTCGAGCCAACGGGGTAATCCGTGCCCTCGGCGTTTGCCTGGGTATTCCAACCCCCGAAGCTGTGGTTAGTCTTGCCTAGGTTTCCGGAATTCGTGGCTATAATAAGTGCTTGGCCCTGTATTTTAGTCTGATTAGATGGGGGGGTGCCCGAGTGCGCGTAATTGTCATCATAGGTCACAGGAAAACTACCCTGTGTCCAGCTTGCATAGAGGATAATGGATGCGTCCTGAGTATAGTTGGAACCCTGTTCATATGCCGTACCCGTTCCGTCAGCGGCGGTATTCCACCCCCAAAAGCTGTATCCAGCCCTGGCCAGGTTCCCCGTGTTGCTCGCAAGGGTCAGAGCCAGGCCTTGGATCTTTGTCTGGGGCGGGGGAAGGGTTCCTCCCGTACCGCCGTTGGAATTGTAGCTTACCGTGTAGGTAGGAATTACGCTCCAGGCGGCAAAGAGCAAGATGTCCTTATCCGCTGCATAGATGGCGGCTTCAGCATAGGCCTGCCCCGAGCCATCGGCCCTGTCGTTCCAGCCTAAAAAGCGGTATCCGCTGCGGTTAAGGCCACCGCTGTTGCTCGCTAGGACGATATCGACCCCGGCATCCTTTATCTGCTCGTCAGGGGCACTCCCCCCGGTGGCGCCATTGGCGTCATAGTTCACCGCAAATGTAGTGGCTTCGGGTGCCGGAGGACAAGCGGTAGCAAGTAAGGCTAGCCCCACTACAAGGACAAAAAAGCTCAAACTGGCAACAAAGCGAATAGTCCTAGACTGCATAAAATCCTCCATGAGTTTTTCACACTAGATAAATATAAAAGCCTCCCTAATATATCACGGGATTTTCAGAAGTCAAGGCATTGCGCTCCTGCCGCCCTCTGTCTATACTCCCTCAATGCCGCCCCGCCATGGACCAAGACTGAAAATATTCTATGAAGACGAAAGTCTCATTGCCGTAGACAAGGCAGAGGGTTTGCCCGTGATCGCCCCCGAGGGTAGCCGCGCCCGCTGCCTCTACGACCACGTGACCGATTATATCCGCCGCCGCAATCCCAAGGGCCGCGCCGCTGTCGTGCATCGCATAGATAGGGACACATCCGGCCTTGTGCTCTTTGCCAAGGACGGAAGAACGAAAACCGAGCTCATGAAGCTCTGGAATGAGCTAGTTAAAAAGAGAAGCTACCTCGCCATCGTAAGGGGGCAGATGGAAGAGGACAAGGGGCGGATAGAATCCTGGCTTCGCGAAAACGCAGGCGGGGAAGTCTACCAAACCGAAGCCGGAGCTACTGCCTCCCTCAAGGCCATCACAGAGTATAAGACCCTTTATAGAGGCACAAACTTGAGTCTTGTGGAATTGGAGTTGGAAACCGGAAGAAAACACCAGATTCGGGTCCAGATGAGCGGTATCGGACACCCCGTCCTCGGCGACCCTAAGTATGGCCACTCTAACTCTTCAAAAAAAAGCACACGGCCGGAAAGATCAAATACAAACAATGCAAGGCTTTATCTTCACGCTACGGCCCTATCTTTTATACATCCTTGGAAAAAAACCCTTATTGAGCTTACTGATCCCCCACCGGACGCTTTTCTCATCCCCCTTGGCGGTTGGTCCCGTATTTCCTTGCCTTTTCCGGGCTAAATAGTTATAATACCGCAGTTTTACTGGAAAATCCGGAAAGCCGGAATATCCCCAAGGAATTGTATTCATGAACCGAAGACCCGCCGTTTTCCGCGCGCTTTGCGGTCTTTCCATACTCTTCCTCCTTGCCTGCTCCCCGGTTCGGGAAAAGCGGAAGATAGGCGCGGAGATTATTCTTGAACCGCGGGAAATTTTCCCCGGCGAGAAAACCCAGGTCTCACTCCGATTCTGGGATCTGTCCCCCGCCCTCCCCGAAATACTATGGCAAGCCGATGAAGGCAGTATAGAAACAGCCCTCGTGCACAATGAAGTAGTCTATAATCCGCCCATCCGCCCTGGGCGTTACAGCATTCGCGCCCAGGTAAAGATCGGCAACGCATCCTATGAGGCAAGCTCTACAGTCCTCGTTAAGAATCCGGATAATCGGGATAAGGGCATTGAGCAAGGGCTTGAAAGCCTCAATCCCCTGCGCGCAAGCGCCATAGAAACCTACGCCTCACTCCTCTTTGCGGACTCAAGCCCCCTCTACCTCTACCCTGCGGAGCCGGGTCCTGAAGAAGCGGTTACGGTAAAATTCCGCGCCCCTGCCCAAGCCCCAGGGACCGTCATTCTCCATTCGCAAGGACCGCTGGGTAAAACACGGGCCACTCCCATGGAATTAAAAAAAACGGACAGCCTCTACAGCTTTTTTGCCGCCGAGATACCTGCGTCTGAAAGCGAAGTTGAATATTGGTATGAATGGAGGGAGGGGGGAGACAAACGCTACTATGGCAGGAATGGGGTATCAGAGGGAGAGCCCGAGGGAGATGCGCGTTTCCGCTACCTTCCCGGCTCGCGTCTGCCTGCCTGGGCCCGCGGGGCCTGGCTTTATAGGATTATCCCTGATCGCTTTTTTAATGGTGACAAGGGAAACGACGGCAAAGCCGAGGAATCCGGCGTATCGCCCTCCCCCGAGGACTCAAAGCTCTCCACCAGCGGGGGGGATATAGCCGGCATCGCGCAAAAACTACAGTACCTTAAGGCCCTTGGGGTAGACGCGATCATTCTTGATGAGCTTTTGGATTCCAAGCTACAGATAAAAACCTCCCTCACCCACAGCGATAGCTCCGGGCCGAGGGTTTCTCAAAGCCCCAACGCCTTGGCCATTGAAGATGCCAGTTTAAGCGACCTGCTTGCTCGGGCTAGAGGGCGAGGGCTAAAACTTATTATGGACACTGCCGGCCCTGGCGGGGCAGATGCCGCCGAGGCCCTCTTAGGCCTTGCCCGCTCCTTGAGCGCGCGGGGAAGTGGATTCAACGGGCTACGCCCCCCGGCAAGAAAAGAGGCAGAAGCAAGCCTTTTCTACGAGGACTTTCGCGCTGCCGTAAAGGCGAGCAACCCAGACGCCATCGTCATGGCCCCATCAAGGTTGGAAAATGGGGGAAGCTTCCAACTTTGGGACATCCACGCGGATAACCAGGCCTTCTTCGTTCCCCTCTCAGTTTTTCTCACGGGGAGGGATCCCCTGGCCCCTGCCACAAGAAATAAAAGCTCCGTCATCGATGGGGGAATGAATGACGGAAGGGCTCTTGAGCGCGCCCTTGCCGCAGGCTACGCCCGCCTCCCCTTACATGCCGCCTACGCGCTCAGCCTCAACATTGATGAGCCTGGCTTTGCCCGCATGCCCACGCGCATAGCCCAGAGCATAGCGGTCTTAGACCAAGAGGACTCGCAAAATCTGGGTCTTGCCGTGTACCGGATCGCCATTCTCCTCCAGATGAGTCTCCCCGGCTCGCCCCTAAGCCTCTATGGGGCCGAGCAGGCCCTCCAGGGCTCAGACGGGGATGGATCCCTCCCAAGCCAGGCCTGGGAAAACGAAAACAGCGAAATCGCCTCACTCTACCGCGAGCTAGGCCTCCTGCGCAAAAACCTAAGCGCGCTACGCTCTGGCTCATACCTCAGCCTCACCGCTGACAATGAGGGTGTCTTTGCCTATAGCCGCTGGGATTCACGTTCACGGCTTATCGTTGCCATAAACAATGGGAATGAAAGCCACTCCGTCCTTCTGCCGGCGGCACGAGCGGGCTTTGCCCCTGGAGAAAGACTAAAAACCGCTTTGTTATGCTCAATCTCAGGCCATACCCTCTCCGGTCCCGGCTACCTCGTCAAGCCTGAGGGACTTCGCATCACCATCCCCGCTCGGGGGGGCATACTCCTTTCAAGCTCCGGTTCGCGCGACCAAGGGTTAACAGAGGAAAAGGGACCGCTACTTCAGCATACCTTCCCAGCGGACAGGGCTAAGTCGCTAGCCCTCGATACCCGCATCGTGATGGAGTTTTCAGAGGATATGGAACAGACTTCGATACTTGAAAGCTTCTCAATCGAGCCTGAGGCGGCAGGGAAATTCCTGTGGAATGGAAGCACCTGCATCTTCGTTCCAGATGCCCCTCTCAAGCCCAAGACACGCTATCGCGTGCGTCTAGCTCAGGGCCTACGCGCCAGCCGCGCCGGCCTTTCACTGAAAGCCGAGAAGAGCTTCAACTTTAGCACCGAATAGGCTCGCTTTTTTTAGCGCACCACACCAGCGCAGAGGCCGCCGCGTAAGGACTGGATGCCCTAGGCCAGGGCGCTCGTATTGCGGCCGGATGCCTTAGCGCGGTAGAGGGCTTCATCCGCCCTGGCGACAAGGCGCTCCAAGCTCTCTCCAGGTATAAACTCGGCCGCTCCTGCGCTAACCGTCACGCGTATTACCCGTTCCTGATCAAAGAATTCCTTTCCCAAGACGGCGCGTCGCAGATCCTCGGCCTTAGTGGCGGCGGTTGCCTTGTCGGCATCCTTGAGCAATACCAGGAATTCATCACCGCCCCAGCGGCAGAACATATCGCAAGCCCTAATCTGAGCGCGGCAAACCTCTGCCAGGGAGCGCAAAACGGCGTCGCCGGCAAAATGGCCAAAGCCATCATTGATCTCCTTAAAGTGGTCAATGTCAAAAAGCACGAGGGAGAGGGGATTCCCGGAGCGTTCGGCTTCCTTTATCGCTTGAACCCCTAGAATATCAAAGGCTTGGCGGTTGCCCAAACCGGTCAGGCGGTCTTTGGCGGCAAGATCCTCCAAACGTGACTGGTAGCGATTTATGGTGAAGCTGGCAAGAAGGATTACCAAAAGGGTGATAAGGGCGCTGATGAAAAGCTCCAGGAAAAGGGTTGTGTTCAACCCTGCCATCGCCGAGGCTTCGTCACGCTCAACAAAAAGGTACCAGCCCAGCTCGGGAAGGAAGCGGACGTTGAGAAGTCGCACCGAGCCCTCGCGGCGGTATCGGTACGAGCCTTCGCCCGAGTTTAAAGAATTAAGCGAGATGCTCGCCAGCCCGCCAATGTCCCGCAGATGACTGCCCTGCTTTGGGCCGCCCTTGCCGGAGAGGTTAATCCTGCCTTGGGGGTCTACGAAGTACACGGAACGAGCGAATTTTTCCTGGTAACTGTCTACTAGGCGGCTGAGGGTATCCACCGACAAACCCACGCCGACAGCCCCCAAAAATTTCTCGGAATAATCAAGGACCCGGTAGTTGATGAAGATGGTGAGGGCGTCTGCGTTGGCTAGGTCTGGGTCGATATTGATTTCATAGGGATCATTCATGCTGCGCACGCGGAAAAACCAAGCGTCGCGCGGCTCATCGGTGCGGACTGTTTTAAGCATCCCCTCGGCTTGGTAATAGCGCCGCGTTTTTTCAGACACGAAAAAACTGGTGAGGGTTCCGTAGCGTTCCTGTATTTCCGCAAGGAATTTCACTGCCCTTTGCGGATCCAGCTCTCCGGATAGGCACCAGTCGCGCAGGAAGGTATCCGAGGCCATCATGGAAGAAATAAGGACGGGTCGCACCAAGTCTTTCTGGATGGCGGTTGAGATATTTTCCGAGGTGACAGGCAACTCATTGCGCTCAATGCTGCGCCGCAGGGCAAAGCGGGTATGGAAATACCCAATGAGGGAAATGCCGACAAAGCCCGTCCCTATCAGCGCGCAAATGAGGAGGATGAAGCTTCGCTTTCCCCCGACATGGTAGCGTACGTTTTCCATACTCACCTTCCTTCACTTTATTTTTTCACCGCGAAAATTATCTCTCTGCTCCCTCGTTTTTACCGTCTGCGCCATGCCGGGCATGGCGTGCAAGAATCCGCTACGCGGATTCAAATCCGCAAGCGGATTCTTGCCGCTAACAGTGCCGACGCCGACCGGCGCCTTCAAAAAAGCTTATTTACCTCTCCAGTTTTCTGTACATAAGCCGGTGTGGCCGGTC
>JBGSOB010000002.1:0-26055 GCA_041739325.1 Treponematales bacterium | reverse complement strand
AGACGAATTTCTGCTTCTGACTCTCCATTCTCTGCACCTTCCAAGCCATCGCATACCCCCTTCACAGAGGGTCTGCATTTGTTCAAAAAGTGTAAAGTATGATCCTTGAGAAGTGTAAAGGATGATCCTTTACTGTACCTTTTTAAACATAGCAAGCGTGTGAGTCGCCGGAGTGGCCGTCAAACCGATTTTTACCGCATCGAAATAGTCCAGGACATATTTCCACCGGCCGGTTTCACTAGCGGAATAACCCCTATGACATTCGTCCGCGATAATAATATCAAAAGCATTGATTGGGATATCGAGTTTGTTGGCATCCACATCATATTCAAAGTCTGCTACCGCCTCTTTTCCCAGAAGGTTGATGGTCATTCGTTGAATGGTAGAGACATATATAAAAGTGTGTTTCTCCTGAGGATTAGTCAAATACTCTTCGGGTAAAGCCTTTGAATCAAAACTACTTCCATCATCGAGATCTTCTCGTTTGAATTTTTGACTATACACTTCATAGTCTCGGTCGAGCTTTAATCCTTCGGGAGTTTCAAAGGCGGATATTGCAGAGACGGTTTGCGCTGCTAGGGCTCTTCGGTCTACAAGGAAGAGAATGCGTTTGGCATAGCCAGATTTCAATAGCCGGTAAATGGACGAAACCAGCGTAAAAGTCTTTCCGGTTCCAGTGGCCATGGCGATAAGCATGGTTTTTTTGCCATTACAAATTCCGTTTTCGATAGCTTCAATGGCAGCAATCTGATAGGGGCGTAAGCGGGTTATTTCCTTAACTGGACGGCCTGAAAACCATTGTTCTGCTTTATCGGTATCCCGATTAAACTTGGAAAGCAAAGCCTGAGGAGAATGAAAATCGATAAGTTGGTGAGATGTATTCTCTTTTTTGCGAATATCTAGGTGAAAAATCGATTCCCCGTTTGTGGAATACAGGAATGGGACCTTATATTCGCCACGCCATTCACCAACGGTATTCGGAACACCTCTTGCGTATCTTTTTGCCTGCTCTAATACGTTTTCTGCACCAACGGCAATCTTTTTAGCTTCAATGATGCCAAGCAATTTACCTTCTACGAAAAGAGCATAATCAGCTGGACCCGTTTCTGTGGGGTATTCTTCTACCGCATGGGCCGACAAGGCAGAGTAATCAGATACTTTATCATTGGGTATAATTGTCCAATTGAGAAGTGATGATTTTAGCTTCTCATCAATTCTGGTTTTTCTTGTCTTTGCTTCTGATTCTGCCATAAAATATTTTTTCCTCTTCTCCTAAGACCGGCATGGACGCCGGGCGTTTTTAGGGCCGCGTTCAATTATATCATATTCTATTTTTTCTTAGTTTAGCTCAGCGCAAGAGGCATCCACCCCACCTAGTATCCACCTCATTCCCCATAAAGTAAATACCTATTTTTAACGCTTAAATCTATCCCAGATAATACTTAATACCTAAAGCTTTTGTAAACTATCCTAACCCAAAGACTCAAACTGCAAAGCAGCTTTCTTGTTTTTACCCCTTCGCGCAAAAGGCTTTTTTCTTCCTTATCCTAGCTTCTAGCTCTTCCAAAACCATCCTGTTGCCTATCCTCTTTACCCCATTCCCATAGCAGAGTAATCCCCCGCTTCCCCCCATTCCCCTTGTTTTTCAAAAAACGGAGTTTACCTAAAGCAAGCCCGTGTTACCGAATTGCAAGGGGCTTTCGCATAATGCTTCTTTTGAGGCTAAGGCGATAAATTCTGGCTAAAGAGGAGCCTGCCATGAACGTTTCCAATCTGTGTGAAAGCATTCTCTCAGACCTAAGAAGCCTAGAAGTCGAATACCAGGGGCTCCGACTGCCTATTCAAAGCTGTAGGTAAACCTTCCACTTACGCTTCTTTCCCCGTTGTTGTAGAAGGCGGCCTTCTTAAAGCCGTACATGACGGCTTCATCGATATCCGAATAACCGGAACTCTTATCCAGTTTAATCTCCAACAAGGCTGGCGATGAGCCTCCCTTGGAGGCGCTTACCTTGAAGCTGATGACGACGGGGCGCAGGTACTTGCCCTTCTTGTAGTCAGCGTCGCCTAAGCGATAGCCGGATTCTTGAAGCATGATCCACAGGCGGGGGCGGTCATCCAAGGGCACGGGGTTTTTCAAGCGCCACACGCCCTCAGCCTGGGAGTAGAATTTTTTAAAGTCTCCCTTGCGCTCGTCGGCAGTGTAGAGACCGTCCTTGGAATCGCTAATGGCGCTAAAGAGGGCAGAGCTTACTTCATAGGGAATAGGCATGTAGAGATAGATGGGCACGTAGAGGCCGCGGCCGACAACGGAAGAACCCGCGTCCAGATTGGTTTCATAGGCGTTTCCCTGCTCCTTGCCCTTTACCACGACCGTCGTATCGGGGGCGGCCGTTTTGATGGGTGCGGCGCTGGGGCTGGCTACGGGGCTTACCTTGGGGCTGGGTTGTGCGCTCCGCCGTGGCGTGGGGGAGGAGCTGACCTTGGGGCTTGGCTTGGGAGTGGGTTTTTTAGTGGGGGCGACCGTGGGGCTGGGAGATACGTCCATGGCAATCGTCTTGTCGGAGACATCATCTTCTATCTTTTGTTGGCTATCGGGTAATTCCTCTGGGCTTGTTTCCTCTTGTTCGATCTGTTCAGGCGGGGCTTCTTCCTTGCTTTGGTTAAAGAGGTATTCGGCTTCCTCGACCCCGGAAATAGCCCCCAGCTTTACCTTGAGCGGGCCAGAGAATTCAGAAATATCCTCAATCTTAAACTGCCCGGAGAGCCAGAGCCCGAAGACGGCAAGGCCATAGGCGGCAATAACGAGGGCCCAGGAGCGTAGGTTCCTTTTGCGCTCCTGGATCTTAAGCCAGGCTTCCCTGATCATGGGCCGGCCTTCTCCTTGCCGGTTACCAAGCTCACGTTGGAAATGCCGCTCTGCCTGAGCACGTCCAAAACCGATACCACCAGCTGATAGGGGGCCTTTTTATCCGCCTCCAAAATGGCTTGCAGTTCCGTGGTTTTATTCTCTTGGCTGCTCTTTTGCAGGATGGTTTTGAGGCCGTCTATGCTCGTGCGGTCGCGGTTGACGTAGATCTCAAATTCGCTGACGGCCACGATGCGCATCTCGTTTACCTTGATGGTTTGGGCGCTGGAGGATGTGGGAAGGTCAACCGATATCCCCGGAGCCACCTTAAAAACGGAGGTGATCATAAAAAAGATGACCAACTGGAAGACGACGTCAATAAGGGGGGTCAGGTCTATGTTGATGCTGGGTTTCAGTCGGCGTTCGAACCTCACGAGCGCGCCTCCGGGCGTGGGGCGGGCCGTGGCGCGGCGGCGCCTTCTGAGCTTGTCTTTTTAGCGTGGGATTTTATCATGAGGATGAGTTTGTTCACCTGGTTTTCAAGCTTGATGACGATAAGGTTCACCCGGCCGACTAAGTAGTTGTAGAAGATAACCGCCGGTACGGCAACGAGGATTCCGCCTACCGTGGTAATGAGGGCTTCCGAGACCCCCATGGCAAGGACTGAGGGGTCGGCTACGGCGCCAAAGCGCCCCAAGACGCCAAAGGCCTTCATGGTACCGGTAACCGTGCCCAAGAGGCCCAAGAGGGGCGCGATATGGGCAATGGTGCCCAGGGCGGAAATGCCCTTTTCCAACTGGGGGATCTCCTGGGCGGCGGCATCCTTAATCATTTCCTTCTGGATGTGCTCAGGCGAGGTGCGATGCTCAATGCCTACCTTGATGAGGGTTGAAAGGGGAGAAAGGTTGTTGTCGCAAATGGCCATCGCCTCGTCGTAGAAGCCCTTTTGCAGGGAGGATTGCACGCGGCGAAAAAGAAGCGACTCGTCCGAGCGAATCTTGCGAAAATAAAAGAGTCGCTCCAAAACGATGACAAAGGCCACGACGGACAGAAACATGATGCCCCAAAGAACGGGACCGCCCTTGATGATGAAATTAAGCATACTACCTCCGAAGCCCATTCCGACTCAGGCTATCTTAGCCTTGATTTGCCGCCCTTGCAATTCCTAAAGAGAAAAAAAAGCACTCTGCCTACAGGCCTCTTCCCACGGCGCCGCATGCCCCAGAGAGCAGGCAAGCCTTATCGAGCGCTTTATCGGGCTAAAAGGGGTGCAAAGAAGGCAACCAGTTCCACGGCTATCATGAGGGCTACCAGGAACTCAAGGATGAGCATCGTCCTGTCGCTCAGATCCGTTTTTGCCATAGCGTAAATATTTTGTAGTATCTCCAAGCGGCGCTCGACGTTTGCCTTCCAGCCGTTTGTGTTGAACATCCCGCATAAATGGTCGTAGATCTTTTCCAGGTAGTAGTCCCCGATAATGCGCGAGGAATTCTCCAAATTTTCAAGGATGAAGAGGGCGTCGAAGCGCAGGGGTTGGAGGTTCGCCAGTTTGCGGGAAAGGGCTTTGAAGGCTCCCCAGCGGGGCAGGCCGCGGTAGGTTCTGCCGGTTTTCAGGCGACCGCGGCGCATATAAACCTGGCGTATATCCAGCTCGGCCTCCTCTATCCAGCGGTCAAGGAGCTTATCCAAGGTGCGTAGTTCCAAGAGCCGGTAGTTGGCGTGCTCAACGATAAGGATGAGGTCCTCGTAGTCACGCTGTGGCCCGATAATGAAGGCGCGGTCTAGGTCAAAAACCGCTACATCGGTTGAGGAAAAGGAAAAGGGATGGCGTAGGGTCTCCGTTATCTGGCTTTCATGGAGCCTCATCGAAGGGTCTTCCCCAAGGAGGAAGGGAGCCAGATAACTGCGGTGGCGTTCCAGAAATTCGAGCGGGTCCCCTACTGGATCAAGGAGGCAGTAGATGCCATAGCGGTCGTGCTCGTACTCGCTAAAGACGTATTGATCCTCAATGACATCGGGTTTTATGCGTTCCATCAAACTGCGGAAGCGCGTTTCGGCCAAACGGTCTAGATTGATGAATGTCCCGTCAAGCTCGAAACTCTTGGCCCGCAGCAAGTGGATATCCTCAAGCTCCAGGCTGCACTCGGCCCTGACCTCTATGGTGATAACCCCTTCCTGGTAGATCTTTGCCCGAACAAAGACACGAGTAAAGGGCGTATCCATGGCGCGTGAGGCTGAAAAGTCTATGTCATCCATAGGGACGACAAGGGCCTCCGGCAAAAGCAGTGACTCAGGCGTGTCTTTGCCGTGATCGATCCTGAAGATATCGCGGATGCCCAGCTTGCGCGCGATCGCGGCACGATTGACCGAGCGACCGACATCGTAGAGATGCAAAAAAACGACCTCGAATTTCTTATTCATCCCTTCCCCCGAGCCCAGTGTAAACCGCCGCAGTCGCGGGGCGCAAGCCGGGCTCGGAAAATCAGAGACCTGCGCGCATAAGAATGAGGGCCCCCCTTTGTATTTCAGAAGCGCCGAAGGCCTCGCAACCTGTGACTATCAGGGTTTTACATGTGGCAAGGACAGTCCCGCTTTGAGCTGGGGCATAGGAGCCTGAGCGCGGTAAGAGGATGGCCTCTATGAAGAGACTGCTTTGCCCTGGATCGATGAAGGCAATAGAGGAAATGAGGGGGAGGGGGAGGATGATGCGACCGCTCTCGGCATCAACCTCAATCCTTGTCAAACCCGCCAATCTGGGCTCTTGCGCTGCTGTCAGGCTCCTACTTAGCTGGAAGATGCCTTGGGCGTCAAGCCGCCATTCCATTATTGAGCTCGAGCTTGAGCAGGCAACGTAAAGTAGGTTTCTTTCTGTGTCGACGCAGATATCAGCGGGGCCGTCAAAGCTACTACCGCCACTCGCGCGGTTCATAGTCTGGATGATGGAAGGCGCAGCGCCTGAATCCCGGATGCGAAGAATGCTGTCCCCGCCCTCGCTGCGCGCATAAAGATCCCCGTCCGGCAGGGCCTTGAGCTCGGAGAGTGCCGGGGAAGAGCTGGAGGAACCGGTAAGCGCGTTTTGGCTCCATAGGGGAAGACCAGAGCCCTCTGCCCAAAGGAGGGGGAGGTTGTATGCGTGGATGCCGCGGCTTGTCCCCTCAAGAAGGTAGATACGCTTTGAATCGCTAGAGAAATCCACCCCGACAATAGACGAGGATTCGGGAAGACCCAGGCTAGCGGGGAGGTATGCCTTGCTCGAAATGACTGCGCCCTGGGCTGAGATAGAAAGAAGGACAAGCCAATTCGATGCCTGATTGATTGCCGCCAGGTAGGCCCCATCCGGGGAAAAGCGGATGGATGTCGCGCGTCGGCGGCTGCCGGAAACCCGCAGCTCGCCAGAGCCGGTTTGGGCGAGGGCGGGGTCCCTTCCCTGTGGGGCGTAAAGAGCGATGCTTGAAGCGGCGCTCGTTTGTGAAGAGAGGGCTATAAAGCCAGTATCTCTACTTAATGCGGCAAGGTTAAGCTCATCACCTGAACCTAAACCCGGAGTCGCCTGGGGATGGAGGATATCGGCCCGGCAGTAGCCGGCGGCAAATTCTTCATCGCGTAGCTCTACCTGGATGCTGGCGGAGCCGGCTTGAGTCCCCCACTGATTGGAGCAGAGGGCGTCTATCCTCAGGCTTCTTTCCTGGTTTTGACTTCCCTCGATACGGAAATCATCACCCTCCGCCTCAAATGCCCCATTGAGGAACCAACGCGCCGGGCTCGGACCCTCGTTCAGCCTGCAGCGGGCAAAGAGGGGGAGGCCGCGTATACGAATGCGAGAGAGTTCTATACGGGGAACAAGGGCCGGACGGGGGTCGAGTATGATGCCGATGCCCGCCTCTCCACCTTGGGAGGCAAAATCGATACTGAGGATGGAGGAGAGATCCGCCATAATCCGCAAGGTCTCTGCCCCGCCAACAGCCTTCCCATCCGGGAAACAAAGTTGGTAGCTCAATTCATAATAGCCGGTCTCGAGATCGATGGAAAAAGCCTCGCTTGCCGCCTCCCTGTCGATAGTCCGGCTTGTTGCAGGGCTTCGAATTTCCGCACGGAATCGGCTTTCCGGGGGAAGGGTTGAAGGCATGATGAGATTAAATCCGATGGTCCCCGTGCCTGCGCGCGGGCTTAAGAGGATATGGGCGCTGCTGTCTATACCCGGTAAGATAGTGAGGGTCGCCCGGCCTTCAAGGATAATGATGCCCGCATCGTTAAAGGCAGAGGCTAAGAGGGTCCATTCACCAGGATTGACGCGCACAGAGAGGGCCGATCCCTGTGCGTCAAGGCTGAAACTGGCGCCCTCAGGCCCCCGTCCCTCTATGCCTATTCTGCGGATATCAAAGCCCTGGCTGGGCTCTATCGTCCTATTCCTTGCGCCTTCGGCGCAGCTAATGCTCAAGCGGCAGCCTTCCTCCCCTATGTTTTTACAGGAAAGCGTAAATAGACAAAGGCAAGAGCAGCACAGGAGCGCAAAGAAGAGGGCGCACGCGGAGAACCTATTATTTTTCATGATAACCTCCGCCACCCTATCGCCCTTAATTGCCGCACTGCTTTAGGCTACGGAGGAATTATCAAAAAACTAGCTCGAGAAGACCCTCTCGAAGGCTCTCAGTATTTCTTGCAGGGCCGCGTCGTCTATCCCATGGTGGGTTACTAGGCGCATGCGCCCTCCCTGGGGCGGATTAACAAGAATCTTTTCCGCCTTGAGGGCCTGGGCAAGGCTTTCAAGGCCCTGGCTCAGCTTTGTCTGGGCCTCGGGAAGGATGTCGAGGAAGACCATGTTGATGTCGGCTCGGCTGTAGTCTATGTTCAAGCCGGGGATCTTTGAGAGCCCGGCCGCCAGTTCCCGCGCCCGTCCATGGTCTTCCGCAAGACGCCCGCGCATCTGGGAGAGGGCTAAAAGCCCGCAGGCGGCGAGGACCCCAGCCTGCCGCATCTGCCCGCCCATGATCTTGCGCTTGCGCCGCGCTTGGGAGATAAAGTCCCCGCTCCCGGCAAGGAGGGAGCCGACGGGGGCGCACAGGCCCTTGGAGAGGCAAAACATGACCGAGTCGGCGCAGGCGCAAAGCTCGGGGGCGCTCATTCCCAGGGCGGTCGCGGCGTTGAAAATCCTGGCCCCATCGAGATGGACGGGTATTCCCACGTGGCGCGCTAGCCCTGCTACCTCTTCCATAAGAGAGAGAGAAATGGCCCTGCCGTCTGAATGGGCGTTCTCAAGGCAGAGGAGGGATGTGGGTGGATTATGGTAGTCTTTTGGGTCGCGGATGCGGGCGGCAAGCTGGGCGGCAGAGGGGCAGCCGCTTTCTGTTTCCACGGTCCGCAATTGGACAGCGGCTATGACGGCTGAGGCCCCTGCCTCGTGCTGGACGATATGGCAGCTATCGTCAAGGATGACCTCGCTTCCCCTAGGACAATGGGTAAAAAGGGCAAGTTGATTGCCGAACGTGCCTGAGGGGACAAAGAGGGCGGCTTCCTTGCCCACCGCCGCGGCGCCCTCAGTTTCCAACTGTATCATCGTCGGGTCGTCATGGTAGCCGTCATCCCCGACTTCCGCCTCGGCCATCGCCCTGCGCATGGCCAGGGTTGGCATGCTTACCGTATCGCTTCGAAGATCAATATATTTCATTCGCCTACTCTAGACCGGGAGCTTTGCCTTTCGCAAGGGAATGGGGTATATTTCACCTGAATAAGGAGGACAGATGAGCTATCGAGACGGATATGGTGATTTAAACATGGAAGGTTTGCGTGAAGCGGTTATGGACGAGCTTGCCAGCCAGTATTCGGTAGAAAATCTGTCTATGGAAGAATATGACCAGCGTTGCGGCCGCGCGGCACACACGAAGACCCGCACAGAACTCCTTTCCCTAGTTCAAGACCTGCCCTTAGTGCGGGGCTTCCGCAATCCCTCGGACATAGATCCCGCGAGCCTTCCCGTTGCCTCCTCAATGGGCCTCCAGGGCTCTTCCGCTTCCTATTCGATCAATACCCAGAGAGTCGCCCCCACGGATGCCTATATCAATGTCTTTTTCGGCAATGAGCGCAAGGGCGTCTGGAAACCGGCAAAAATGACTACCATTATCAACGTTTTCGGCGGTTCGGATATCGACCTCTCCCAGGCACTCATTCCGCCGGATGGTATGGTCATCCACACCGTCAACGTATTCGGAGGCTGCGATATCAAATTGCCGGAAGGGGTAAATGTTGACGTGCGCGGCTTTGGCATCTTTGGCGGCTTTAGCCGCAAGGTGCAAGAATGCGATGACCCGCGCGCCCCTACCATTATCATAGACGGGATAGCCGTTTTTGGCGGTTGCGACGTAAAGACAAAAAAGAGGCGCTGATCCATGCCCTTTAGCCCCTTAAAGTTATTCTTTATTGCCTCTCTTTTCTCGGCTTCCGCGGCCTTTTCACAATCCGGCGGCCCAGAGCTGACAATGCCGCCGGACCTAGACCTGGCCAAGCTCCTTGATAAACCTCGGAAGTTTCAAGTTTTATACCAAGCCAAGGGACCTGAGGGCGGCGGACTCTTCGCCGCAACCGATTACCATGCCCTCTACGAGGTTCCGGCCCAGGATTTCTTTGCTGCCTTATGCGATTTTGCCGTCATTAAAAAGATAAACCCCTCTAATTATGAGGTGTCTCACGACCTTAAGAATTGGCCGCCGGAGTTCATTCAGGACCAGCTCTCAGGTTTTTCGGTTATCGGCATTAAGGTTCGCTACCGACTCAAGGTTCGCTGCCGCTATGAGGAAGTGGGGCCGGGGGAGTATCGCGGGCATTGGAAACTCATAGAAAACCCCGATGGGGTCTTTAGCGACGTTGAGGGTTCCTTCCTGCTTAAGGAGATAAACTACCAGGGACACCGCTGTTCCTATATTCGTTGGTATCAGTCCCTTTCCATGTATAAAAGCTTTTTCGGTATCAAGCCCTTCTTGGAGATTCTCTCCGCCCGGGAGATGCAAGCCCATCTCAACGGCTTCGCTCGCGTTGCCAAGCTCAAGCAAGCCGAAAGGGTGAAAATCAGTCGCCCCTAAGAAGGCCTTCATCCTTCGGCCTTTCTAAAGCATCAGCCCTCTATGAAAAGGTCTGCCTCACGGAACTTCCCGGTAGGTTTTCTGCCCGCGTCAGCAAGACCGATGCTAAAGAGCTTTTCCGCGCGCACACAACTAGGCGGCCCATGCCCGGGGAGCAAAATCGTGTCATCGGGGAGGGAGAGGACCTTTTGCCAGAGATTGAGAAGGAGTTGGTGCGAGCCGTAGGAGGAGTTCGTTGAGCCGATGAGGCCGGCGCTCATGGAGTCTCCGGTAAAGACGAGCTTGTCCACCCGATAGGCTATGGAGTCTGCCGTGTGGCCGGGCACGGAAAGCACTTCCACCTCTATGTCCTGGAAGCGCAGGATCTGCCTATCGCTCACCATGGTGCAGGGCCTGTCAAAGACCTCGGCCGAGGCGGAGAAAACCTCGGCGTCGTAGATCTTGAGGAGGGTGGCAACCCCGCGCACGTGCGACATATGGTTGTGGGTCACAAGGACGGCCCGCACCGTGTAGCCGTTGTTTTCCAGGTGTTTTAGCAGGTTGATATCGATATGACCGGGATCGACTATTAAGGCGTCTCCCGGATGGTCTGGGCCAAGGAGGTAGACGTTGGAAAAGCCCCGTGTCGAATACTGGAAAAAAAGCTTCATCGGGCATCCTCCGCGGCGTGAAAAATACCCTCTTGGGTGTTGGAGGAACGGAAGGACACCCCATCCTGACGCAGGTTGAGGAAGTTTGTCTTTTTAAGGTTGCAATTGATAAAATCTACGTTGTGCAACTCTGAATTGATAAAGCGGGTATTGTAGAGGTCGGAGCCGTTAAAGGTACAGTCAATGGCCTTGGCGCCTATGAAGCTGTCATGGATGATTTCCGAATCCTCAAAACAGGTGTTTACAAAGGTGGAGCCGGAAAAAGAGCAGAATTGGATGTCGGATTTGGAAAAGTCGCAGGAGTCGAAGCTGCAGAAATCGAAAAAGCACATGCGGAAGCTTGAGCCGGTAAAGAGGGTGGTGCGAAAACGCGAGCCTGAGAAGATACAGGCAAAAAAACGCTTGCCTGAGAGCTTGGCGTCTTCCACCTGGAGCCCCCCCAGGTTGAGATCTTTAACCAAGACGGTTTCCGCCACCTGAGCCAGCAGTCTTCGAGTAAGGGCTTGGGGATCCGGGCTATGCTGAGCGCAACATTCGGCGCCGCTGAGGGCCAGCTTATCGCAGCCGGGTTCTGCGCAGGGAATAAAGGGAACCATGGACATGAGCCTAGCGCATCGCTCCTGGAAAGGCAAGGGCGGCACTAGACTGGAAAATACCTTTATCCTACAATAGGTTCCCATGTGCTGGAAATGTAAAGTCGAACAAGATATTGCCAAGCCCGGTTTTCGGGATCTCTGCCTCCAATGCGGCAAGGACCTCCACGTCTGCAAGAATTGCCGATTCTACAAGCCGGGCGTCTATCGCGATTGCGCGGAAACCGTGCCGGAAGCCGTGACCGACAAGGAACGCGGCAATTTTTGCGAATACTTCCAACTCAATCCCCTCGTTTTCAAGCCCCGCGCCGCCGTCTCTCCCAAGCCGGATCCCCGGGAAGATTTCGATAAGCTTTTCGGGGGCTCCTGATGGAAACACAAGCCCTGCCGAGGATCGCTTTCTACGATTCCGGCATAGGCGGCCTTCCCTATTTCAAGAAAACGAGGGAATACCTCCATCAGGCAGACTATCTCTACTATGCCGATGCCGCCAACTTTCCCCTTGGGGAAAAAAGCAGGGATGAGGTTAATCAATTAGTGCGCGAAGCCATAGCAGGCATTATCGCAGGCTTTAATCCTCAGGCTGTCGTCATCGCCTGCAACACCGCCAGCCTTGCTGCTCTCGCCGACCTGCGCAGGGATTTCCCTTCCGTCAACTTTATCGGAACCGTGCCGGCGGTCAAACCCGCGGCCGCCCGCAGTAAAAGCCGCAAGATAGCCGTATTGGCGACATCGAGAACCATAGAGGATCCCTACACCGCAGGCTTAGTGAATCAATTCGCAGGCGGGGTGGAAACAAGCCTCATTGCCGTTCCGCAGTGGGTGGAATTCGTGGAAGCATCCTGGCTGGATTCAAGTCCACAAGAGCGGGCCGCCGTGGTAGCCCCCCAGCTTATGCCCCTCCTGGATTCAGGGGTAGATGAGATCGTGCTTGCCTGCACTCATTTTCTCTTCCTTGAGGAGGACCTTCGCGCCCTCTCAGGCTCGCGGGCCGAGATCATCGATTCCGCCGAGGGGGTGTCCAAGAGGGTAGCCGAGCTTTGTCGCGACTCGGGCCAGGAGAATCCCGGCAATAGTGAAGCGCGCGCCCGACTCTACTCAAGCGGCTCTCCCTCAGAGCTTCACCGACGCTTCGCCGAGCGCTTCGGCCTTTCCTATGGCGGTAGCTTTTCATGATAGCCACCGTCCTCTACGGTATAAATAATCTCTTTACCCTGGAGACTGATGATGGGCGGCAGATACGGGCGCGCATCAAGGGCAAGGTCCTCAAAGGCTCAAGCGGCGCCTACAACGCCTTGGCCCCGGGGGACAGGGTCAGCATAGAGTCCGACGCCCACGATAGCGAAAAGGCCCTCATCCTCGGCATTGAGGCGCGCAAGAATTTATACTCGCGCTGGAATGAAAAGGGGCGGTCCCGGCAAACGCTGGCGGCGAACATAGACCGTGTCATCCTTGTTACCAGCCCCGCCTTCCCCCCCTTCCGCCCGCGTTTTATAGACCGCGTCCAAGTGGCCTGCGCCCAAGCCGGTTTGCAGCTGCGCATCGTTCTCAACAAGTGCGACCTGGGCATAAGCGAAGAAGTGCAAGAGAGGCTGGATGACTATAGCCGCATCGGCCTTAAGCCCCTCCTCTGCTCGGCCCTCAGCGGTCAGGGCTTAGGTGAACTGCGCGACATGATCCGTGGCGGGCTTTCGGTTTTTTCAGGGCAATCCGGCACGGGAAAATCCTCCCTTCTCAATACCCTTCAGGCTGGCCTAGGGCTCAAGGTCGGTGAACTTTGCGCCAAGTACGATCGCGGCTCCCATACAACCATGCTCTCAGCCCTCTTCAGGCTAGAGGGTGATTTGCGCGGCAGCTCCGTCGTCGACACCCCTGGCTTTAGGCGCTTTGCCCTGCGTGAAATAGACGTCGATGCCCTTGCGAGTCTCTTTCCCGAGCTTTCGGGCTTGGACGCCGATTGCGAATTCGGCCCATCTTGCCCCCATGTCGAGGAGGAGGCCTGCGCCCTCCTTAAGGCCGTAGAGGCGGGAACCATCCACCCGGATCGCTTTGAGAGTTACCTGCGCATCCGGGACGAGCTTGAGGATTCCAGGGAATACGAGAAGAAGGCGTCTGTCCTGGCCCATCCCCGCCAGCGTTTTTTAGCCAAGAAGCGCACTGCCTGGGAAGCAGAGCAGGAAGAAGAGGATTAAGGTGATGGACGATTGTCAGGCGCACGGCATAGCCGTGCTTGAGTTTGAGCAGGTTCGGCAATCTGTAGCCTCCTACGCCGGCAGCCAGGAGGGCGGCAATTTGGTGAGGGAAGCCTGGCCATGTTTTAGCCTGGACGCCCACCTGGGGCAAAAGACGCGGGTAGAGACTTTAGCGCGCATGCTCGAAGCCGACTTGGAATTTCCCCCCATCAGCTTGCCGCCGGTCCTCTCCGTCCTTGAGCGTCTTCCCAAGGAGGGGCTCTGCCTCGATCAAGAAGAGCTCTTTGCCTTAGGCGCCTGGGCTGATGCCGTCCAAGATTTCCTGGATTTCTTCCGCAGAAATGGGGAGCGCTTTAAGGCCCAGGATCTGGCAGAAGGCCTGAGCGACTGCTCGAAGGCGCGCGCCATCGTTTTTTCAGTCCTCAATAAGGACGGAAGTTTAAAAGATTTGCCTGAGTTCCGCGAGATTAGACGCAATCTCTCGCGCTTGCGTTCCGATATCGACAGCCTGATAGCCTCCTACTTTCAAGACGAACACAAAAAAGCGATGCTGCAGAATGAGCTTCCCACCCTCAAGGATGGCCGAACGGTTTTAGCGGTAAAGGCAAACTTCAAGGGAAGAATCCGCGGCATCGTTCATGAGGTGAGCGCTACCGGGCAGACGGTGTACCTCGAGCCTGAGGACGTGCTTGAAAAGAACAACCAGCTTGTGCGCGAAGAAGCGCGCTTAGCCCAAGAGATCCTGCGTGTCCTTAAGGAGACGAGCGCCAAGCTTCGGCCTGAGGCGGGCACTCTTTCCCAGGCGGTTGATCGCCTTGCCTACCTGGATTCCCTCCTCGCCCGTGCCCGTTACTCCCATGCCAACCGCAATAACCCCATAGAATCACCGCTATCTTTAGAACAATCCGAGCCTTCAACAAGGCTCGCCGCTCCTGGCAGGGAAGCCGGCCTCTCCCTCATCCAAGCCCGCCACCCCCTCCTAGGCTCCCGCGCCGTACCTATAGACTTAAGCTTAGATGCAAGCACGCGCATCCTCATCATCTCCGGCCCTAACACCGGCGGTAAGACAGTCAGCCTAAAAACCCTGGGGCTTTTTGCCCTCATGCATCAGTTTGGCCTACGCCTTCCCTGCAAGCACGGCTCGCGCCTGCCCTTCTATAGCGGCGTCTACGCCGATATCGGCGACGAGCAATCACTTTCGCAATCCCTTTCCACCTTTTCCGCCCATATGAAAAACATCTCCGGCATCGTCGCCAAGGCGGATTCCTCGTCCCTTGTCCTCTTGGATGAACTTGGGTCGGGGACCGACCCGGAGGAGGGGAGCGCCATCGCCATGGCACTCCTGGATCGCCTCCTTGATGTAGGGGCCCAAACCCTCCTTACCAGCCACCACGGCATCTTAAAAAACTACGGCTATTCAAAGGCCGGTTGCCAAAACGCCTCGGTTGACTTTAACGGCCAAACCCTTTCCCCCACCTACCGCATCCTCATGGGCATACCCGGGGAAAGCCATGCCTTGGATATCGCCCAACGCAACGGGCTCGATCTCTCCATCGTGGAAAACGCGCGTTCCTACCTGGATAAGGAAAGGGCCGACGTATCCGTTCTTATCCGCGGCCTCAAGGATAAGCACTTGGCGGTGGAAGAACTTGAGGTCGAACGGCGTTCGCGGCTAAAAGACGCCATGGAAGAGCAACGCAAGGCGAGCCTTAAGGACCTGCGTTTACGGCAAAAGGAGCTTGAGCTTAAGACCCTGGGCGCCCAGGAACTTCGACGCCTCCTGTCAGAGAGCCGCAAGGGGCTGGAAAACCTCGTGCGCGAACTTAAAGAAGGAGAGCTTAGCAAGGAAAAGACCCTGCGGGTCAAGGAATTCATCTCTGAGCTTGAAAAAACGAGCGCCCAGGAAGAAGAGAAACTGAGGGCCTTCGAGGCTGAACTGCGCGAGGCTGAGAAATCTCAGGGCGAGGATTCAGGGGGCCTGTCCATCGAGCCCGGCGCTGATGTTCTCTACGGCAAGGCCCGTAAACGGGCCAAGGTTATTCGCCCCGCAAAAAAGGGTTTTTGGCTTATAGAAACGGAGATGATGAAGCTCACCGTGCCTGAGTCCGAGCTTGTTCCCACCCAGGCCCTGGCCGCCCCCAAGCCGCAAGTCTCGATAAGCCTTTCTCCCCACGAGGGCCCGCGCGCACTCTTTCAGCTCGATCTGCGCGGCATGCGCCTCGAGGAAGCCCTCAAGGCGGTTGAGCGGCAGATCGATGAAGCGGCCTTAAGCGGTCTCCATGAATTCGGCGTCATCCACGGCTTGGGGGAGGGTGTCTTGCAAAAGGGTATACGCGAGTACCTCTCAAGGTCGCCGGCCGTCGCGGATTTCGACTACGCCCGCCCCGAGGAGGGCGGCTTTGGCAAAACAAACGTAAAACTGCGGGCCTAAGACCGCTTTGCTAACCCTTTACGCTCATTCCTTAGCTTGTGGCAAGAGCGGGCCTAGGTCTTCCCAGACAATGCCTTGGCCGGCTTCGATGTCCCGCGCGGCCTTGCGCGTCAGAATCGCCTCGTACCAAGCGGGCTCCAGCCCGGGGCGGAGGATCTTTTCCGTTCTCAAGATGGCGACATTCTCAGGGCTGAAGGCGTCTCCGGCGCGAATGTCGACCAGGGCGTGGAGGGAGCGATTCGTCCTTCCATAATTTGCCTTCTCTGCGGGGGCAAGCCTTTTGACCCCGTCTCCCAGGCAGGCATCTACCAAGTTTTTTCCGTATTCCTCTTCCAAACGCCCTATGATAAGGGAGCTCGCTTTCTCTGCATCCTCAACAATCCTCATTGTCATGCGCTTAAAATCTTGAGGGTCGAGGGCTATCGGGTCGTCAAGCCCTGAGTCAGAGCGCGAGAGGCAAAAGTGCTTTTCTATGATGCATGCACCGCAGGCAAGGGAAAGGAGGGGGATGAGGATGGGGTCCAGGCTATGGTCGGAAACCCCTAGCGGGATGCCTAATAAGGAAGAAAGTTTTGGCAAGAGCCTCAAGTTGTAGTCTTGCGGGGGGGCAGGGTAGGCGGTTACGCAGTGGAGGAGGGCCGTCGGAGCGCTAAAACATGCTAAGGCTGTCTTTATATCCTCCAGGCTCGACACCCCGGAGGAAAGAATAGTCGCAATGCCTGAGGCAGCAAGCTGGCGCAGGAGGGGCAGGTGATTGAGCTCGGGGCTAGCTACCTTCATGAGCTTTGGGCTCAGATCTATCAGTTCTTGGGCGCTTTTGGCGCCAAAAGGGGTGCAGAGGAATATCATTCCTCGCCCTTCCGTCCTCTCCTTGAGCTGGGCATAAAAACCTATGCTACGTTCCAAGCCTTGGAAAATCTCGTAGAGGGGGGTGTCGCCGCCGGGTAGGGGTACAAGCCCCGTAGCAGGATGGATAATCTCCTTGGCATAGACATGCTGGAATTTCGCGCAGGAGGCTCCTGCCTCAGAGGCCGCGTCTATAAGCTCAAAGGCTTTAGAGAGCTCCCCGCCGTGCCCGGTGCCTATTTCCGCAATAATGAGGGGGTTTTGGGCTGTCCAGCTACCCGCGCTGCAGTGAAAACTCCGCACTTCTTCCTGCGCCCCTAGTGAAGGCTTATCTTCCATAAACTGAAGATCGGCCTTTTTTGGACCTAGGCTTCATTTTTTTCGATTCAGGCTCGACAATACGGCTTTCATTCGATAAAATGGTACTAGGATTTACCGGGACGAAGGAGTCAGTCTTATGAAATATCTTATTTGCGACGTCTGCAAGAAGACCGTGGAAAAGCCGATCAAGGATCGAAGCCTCTTTCATCATGCCCATATCGATATCTGCGGCCACTGCCAGGATGAGCTGGATTGGTATACCCGCCGCTATATCCGCCAAACCGAGGTAGAGCATCGGCCCTTCGATTTCCAGTGGTACAATGATTTCTACATGGAGACCCTGCAGAAGGCCGTACAGCGCGGCAAGATCGAAGCTCGCTAGTCGAAGGCCCTGGAAAGCCGCCAGCCCAGCTTGGCGGCTTTTTAAATTCGCCCTCCGCCTGAGTGAAGCCCTAGCCGCGTCCCTGTGGAAAAACGCTAGCATACCGCATGATTTTCATCCCGTTGACAACGATTTTTATTCCATGATAAAACATTGGCGAAGCCTCTGAAAAGGAGAACAGATGTCCGGTCATAGTAAATGGGCCACTATCAAGCATAAAAAGGGAGCCCTGGACGCAAAGCGCGGCCAGATGTTCACCAAGCTTATCAAGGAAATTTCCATCGCAGCCCGCATGGGTGGGGGCGATCCCGACGCAAACCCCCGTTTGCGCACCGCCGTTCTCAAGGCCCGTGGCGCCAATATGCCCAAGGACAATATCGACCGAGCCGTTAAAAAGGGTTGCGGCGAGCTTGAGGGCGTGAGCTATGAAGAGCTTTCCTATGAGGCCTACGCCCCCGGCGGCGTTGCCATCATGATCGAAGTCCTTACCGACAATAAAAACCGCGCCGCAGCCGATATCCGCAATATCCTTACCCGCGCCGGCGGCTCACTTGCCACCTCTGGCGCCGTTTCCCGCCTCTTCGCCCGTAAGGGCGTCATCTCCCTTGACGGAGAGAAGTACACGGAAGACAAGGTTATGGAGATAGCCCTTGAGGCCGGTGCAGACGATATCGTCAACGAAGAGGGCGAGATCGTCGTCTATACCAGCCCTGACGCCTTCGAAGCCGTGCTCAACGCCATCAATGACGCCGGGCTCGAAACCGACGGGGCTGAGATTTCCATGATCGCAGAAACCAACGTGGATTTCGGCAAGGACGATGGCGCTAAGATTCAAAAGCTCATCGATAGGCTGGAAGAGAACGAAGACGTCCAGAACGTTTACCACAACGCCAACATCCCCGAGGATGAAGCAGAGTAAGCCCTCCGGTCCCGAGGTTTTAGCGCCTCGGGCCGAGGAAACCCTTAGCAAGGCCGGATCCGGCGCCCTGAATGCAGGGCAGCGGGCTCCGGCCTTGCGCGTTTTAGGGATAGATCCGGGCTTGGCATCTACCGGGTGGGGAATCCTGGAAGTCTCAGGCAGCCGCCTTATTCATCGCGGCCATGGCTGTATCCAGACCCAAGCCGGCCAGGAAATGGGCGCCAGGCTTGACTGCATCGCCCTAGGCATTGAAGACATCATCCGTGAATGGAAACCCTCCTTTGCCGGTATGGAAGGCCTTTTTTTTTCTAAGAATGTCAGCTCAGCCCTCCCGGTTGCCGAGGCCAGGGGAGCAATCCGCCTTGTTTGCCAGCGCTCAGGTCTTCTCCTTGCAGATTACAGCCCAAACGCCATCAAGCTTGCCGTCGTAGGTTCATCGCGGGCAGACAAAGCCCAGGTGCAGGCTATGGTTAAACTCCTCCTTGGCCTATCACAGCTACCCAAACCGGATCACGCCTCTGATGCCCTGGCAGCCGCCATCTGCCTCTGGCATACGCGGGAGGGTCTCCAATTGCTTCTCTCTACAGACTCTGGTGTAGCCAGAAAAAAGACGAAACCGGTTTCATAAATTCCTTTGACAAATCCAAATTCTCATGCATACACTGAATGTAATGTTTGTTACAGGGGGCATGTATGCGAAAGTTTTTTGTTGGATGTGTCATAGTTTGTTGGATTGGCCTGAGCCAGGCATGTCAGCTGCCGCTTGAGCCTCTTGTCAACGAAACCGATTTACAAGATAACCGCATTGAAGAAAGGGCCTTAAGCCAAGCAGTCGGCTTTAACTATCCGGCCAGCGGTCCCATGTCCCCCCTGCAAGCAAGTACCTGGTCAAGCGCCACCTGGGCTAGCGGAGCCAACTATGTAGGGAGCGAGGGAAGCGATCTCTGCATCGGCGTCTATTCAGCCAACGCCACCCGCATCCTTCTTGAATTCTACCCCTCAAGCCTTGGTACAGAAGCCTCCTATGATTATTGGCTGTCCAAGGGTTCAGATAATATCTGGCGCGCCAAGATCGCTTCCGTTCCACCCAAAGCACGCTACGCCTTCCGCGCCTGGGGACCCAACTGGCCCTGGAGCGACGCTTGGAAGCGCGGCAATTCATCCGCTGGTTTTATCTCCGATGTCGATACCGCCGGGAATCGCTTTAACCCTAATAAAGCTCTCTTCGACCCCTACGCCAAGGAGCTTTCCCACGATAAAGACGGTCCGGAGATCCGGGCCGCCGGGCATGACGGGGGGGTATTCGGCTCCGGCCCTGGCCTCTACAAGACTGTTGTCAGGCGTGAATACGATTCAGGACCCTATGTGCCAAAATCCATCGCCCTAAAGGATACGAGCGACTTCGGAACCAAGCCGGCTATAGCCCTCAAGGATTCGGTTGCCTATGAGGTTCAACTGCGGGGGCTTTCACGCCACCCCTCGACTGCTCGTCTTTCATCGATACTCGCAGGCATTCCCGGTTTTGAGAATGTCGGCAACGTTCCGGAAACCTATCGCGGCACCTACAAGGGCGCAGCCCTCATGGCCCCCTACCTTAAGGCCCTTGGTATTAACGTAGTGGAATTCCTCCCGGTCATGGAAGTGAACAACGACTCGAACACGGAGGACTCCGGTTGGGCTACCTACTGGGGCTATTCCACCTATGGCTTCTTTGCCCCGGACAGACACTTTGCCTACGATAAGTCCCCCGGCGGCCCCACCCGCGAATTCAAGGAGATGGTAAAGGCCTTCCACCAAGCGGGCATGGAGGTCTGGCTTGACGTCGTCTATAACCATACCGGCGAGGGCGGTTTCTGGGACGCAACCAGGAACACCGCTGAAATTCTTTCCTTCCGCGGCTTAGACAATTCAAGTTACTACGCCCTCGTCGAGGGAGATAAATCCTATTACTGGGTTACTACCGGTTGCGATCAAAACCTCAATTCCGGAAACCCCGGCGCCGCCGCCCTCGTTAAGGATAGCTTGAAATACTTTGCCAGCGAGTTGGGCGTCGATGGTTTCCGCTTCGACCTTGCCCCCGTCCTCGGCCGCGACCAAGCCCCCAATTACGCCTACAACCCCAATGCCCAGCTCCTCAAGGATATCGTCGTCCTCGGGCAGCAAAACGGGGCGGATATGATAGCCGAGGCCTGGGACCTGGGTACCGGCAAGTCATCGGTGGGGACCTTCCCCAAGGATTGGGCGGAATGGAACGGCCGCTACCGCGACGCCAGCCGCAATTTCTTGCGCGGCAATACCTCCGGTGACGATGGCCTTTCCTACGCAGACGCCTTCTACGGTGACTATGCCTGGTTCAACGATCAGGGCGGCCCCGATATGTCAATTAACTTTATCGTAGCCCACGACGGCTTCACCCTGGCCGATCTCATGAGCTATAACGCAAAGACGAACGAAGACAGGAAGTGGCCCTTCGGCCCCGGCGACGGCGGGCTTGACGATAACAAGAGTTGGGACTCAAACGGAGACCAAGCCCTCAGGCGCCAGCGCTTGCGCAATGCCATGGTTTGGCAAATCTTCAGCCGTGGCATCCCCATGCTTGTCTGGGGAGACGAATTCGGGCGCACCCAGAATGGTAACAACAACGCCTATAACATTTCCTCGCCAGGGACATGGAACAACTACGACATGATTGCCTCCGATAGTCCCCAAGCCGTTTCCACCGGGGTAAGCGGCGAGGCCTATCATAACAATTTGGGCCGGGACGGCAAACTTGACGGCAAGGCTAACAACTTCCTCTTTACCAAAGCCCTCCTTAGCATGCGCAAAGACTCTAGCGCACTGCGCCAGGGCGACTACTCAATGCCCATTTCCTTTGCCAAGGCAGACGGATCCAGCGGCTTTAACGCCTATGCGGATCGTTGCGTGCGTGTCCATCTTGATGGCTCGGCCGTCGGTTCGGAAGACTGGCTTATCTTTGCCAATATGTACACAAGCCAGGTGAGCTTTAGCGCACCGACAGCAGACCCGGGCATGAAGTGGGTGAGGGTGGCCGATACAGCCAGCTGGGCTGAGGCAAACGATAATTACTGGAACCCCGCCAGCGCCTGGACCCTGTCCGGATCCTATGGGGTTAATCCCTGGTCTATGGTTATCTTCAAATCGGTGAGTATCAACGGGCCCACGCCTACGCCTACGCCTACGCCCACGCCCACGGCTACACCAACACCTACGCCAACACCTACGGCAACGCCCACGCCTACGCCTACGCCTACGCCTACGCCCACGCCCACGCCTACGCCTACGCCTACGCCTACGCCTACGCCTACGCCCACGCCCACGCCCACGCCCACGCCCACGCCCACGGCAACACCGACCCCGACACCTACGCCAACGGCAACACCCATCCCGAACTCTACCCTCAGAGTTATCATGAAGGCCGGTTCGAATAGCGAGAACGTGAAATTCCCCGGAGACTTTAACGGCTGGAACATTAACACGACTACGGGTATATCCCTGTCTGCCAACCAAACAAAGACCCTGGATATCTCAAACGCCGTGTTGAGCTCCAGCATCAGCCAGGGGAATTCGACAAGCGCCCTGGAACTGCAAGTCATCAATGCCTCCGGCTCATGGGCAAACGCCTGGTGGTTCAATACCTGGACCAAAAGCGGCTGCACCATCAGCACCGACAATAAGCAGATATTCATCCCGGCTACCGACAAGGATGTCGTCACCTTGACTATCGATGTGGCTGCCCGGAGTCTGAGCGCGAGCGTCATTCCGCGCTAGAAAGGGTTTCAACTCATTCAGAACCGGGGGCTATCAAAGACAGATAGTCCCCGGTCTTCTGTTTTTCCGCCTTGCCAATCTCCGGCCTGCCGTCCTATACTCCCCCCATGTTTAACAGCATCCGCGGCATCTTGACGGAGAAACGGGCAGACAGCGTTTGCGTAGACGTAAACGGTGTGGAATTCGAGCTTTCCGTGCCCTCGCGCTCAGTAGACGGCTTTGGCCGCCTGGGCGACGAGACGCGCGTATTTACCTGGCTCCATCACTATGAGGACGGGATGCGCCTCTACGGCTTTCCCAACGACGCAGAACGGCGGGTCTATCTTGAGCTTATAAAGGTAGAGGGTATTGGGCCTAAGCAAGCCCTGCGCGTCCTTTCGGGTATAGAGCCGGCAGCCTTGGACGCAGCCTTGGCCACTGAGGACCTTGCCGCCCTCCAGCGCGTTCCCGGGGTGGGGCCAAAACTGGCTCAGAAGATGCTCCTTGCTCTCAAGGGAAAAATCGTCCTAGGAATCCTACCTGGCTCAGGTAAGAGCCCCCATTCCCCTGCCGTGCTCTGGGCAGACGTAGTCCGCGCCCTGGTTGATATGGGTTTTGAGAGAAAAACTGCGGAGAAGAGCGCCGCCGCCATTGCGCCTGAAATTCCCCAAGGAGCCGACTTCGAGCGGGAGCTCTTTAGGCGTTGCCTTATCGAGCTCTCCACGGGGGCCTAGTTTATGGCAAGCAGAAAGAAAGCTAGCGCAGATTCATCTGCCGCATCAGAAACCCTTGAAGCCGCAATGCCGCTCGATAGTCTTCCCGCTGCCCAAGAGGGTATAGCCCTCATGAGCGCCGGTTACGACCAAGCCCAGGACGAAAGGGAGGGCAGCCTCCGTCCCCGCCTCTTAGGGGAGTTTCAAGGCCAAGCGGCCCTCAAACAAAACCTCTCTCTTTTTATACGCGCCGCCCGAGAACGCAACGAGGCCCTTGACCATCTCTTTTTAGTCGGCCCCCCCGGTTTGGGAAAGACGACCCTCGCCATGGTCGCCGCCAACGAGCTGGGCGTAGACTGGAAGCCTACCTCGGCGCCGGCCTTGGACAAGCCCAAGGATCTTGCAGGAATCCTGACTACCCTCAAGGAACGCGCCGTCCTCTTTATCGACGAAATCCACCGCCTCAAGCCTGCTATAGAGGAAATGCTCTATATCGCCATGGAGGATTTCGAGCTGGATTGGATCATCGGCCAAGGCCCCTCGGCCCGTACGGTACGCATCCCCCTGCCGCGCTTTACTCTCATCGGGGCAACTACAAAGCCGGGGGCGGTGTCTTCACCCCTTGCAAGCCGTTTTGGTATTTCCCTGCGTTTTGGCTACTATGAACCCATCGAGCTTGAGGCCATCGTGCATCGCTCCGCAGCCATCCTCGGCTTGCGCGTGGAAGCCGACGCCGCCTCCCGCCTTGCCCTTTCCGCCCGCGGAACCCCGCGCATCGCCAACCGCCTCCTGCGTCGCATGCGTGACTTCGCCCAGGTTGAGGGAAGTGGGGCTATCGACCTAGACTGCGTCGAAGCCGGGCTCGCGCGTCTGGAGGTAGACGCTTTTGGCCTTGAACGACAGGACCGCGAGATCCTGCGCGCCATCATCCTGCGCTACCGAGGCGGGCCGGTCGGTGCGGAAACCCTGGCCATCACAGTGAGCGAATCGGTTGAAACCCTGGAAGACTACTACGAACCCTTCCTCATCCAAAGGGGCTTTCTTGCCCGCACACCCCGGGGTCGCGTGGCCACCAAGGCAGCCTACGATCACCTAGGATTACCCTACCAACATGAAAACGAAGGACTTCTTTTTTAATCTCCCCGAGGAGCTCATAGCCCAGGACCCCAGCGCGGAGCGCGGGGAGAGCAGGCTTTTTCTCCTCGACAGGCAAAGCGGCGCAAACGCGGACTCCATGGTGAGGGACCTCCCCGAACTCATTTCCCCCGGCACCCTCATGGTCTTCAACGATTCCCGCGTGCGTAAGGCCCGCCTCTATGGCAGGGGTATGCGCGATGGAAAAGAAAGGGAATTCCTCCTCGTACGGCAAAGCCCTTCCGGCGCCTGGGAATTTTTGTGCAAGGGGCGCAAGGGCATCAAGCCTGGCGACCGTTTTGTTTTTCCCGAGAATATCGAAGCCGCTTTTATCGAAGATGACCCGGGCTTGCTTTCCTTCGGTCCCGGCATGGATGAAGCCTACCTGGAGCGTTGCGGCCACGTTCCCTTGCCGCCCTATATAAAGCGCCCCGATAGGGGACAAGACGCCGAACGCTACCAGACGGTCTATTCAAAATTAGTCGGGTCTTCGGCGGCTCCCACCGCCGGGCTCCATTTTAGCCAAGAGCTTTTTGGGCGTTTGCAAAATAAAGGAATAGAAACCGCCTTTGTAACCCTCCATGTAGGCCTAGGAACCTTCCTTCCGGTTCGCAGCGAATCGATAGAAGATCATCGCATGCACGCGGAAGAGTTTTGCGTTTCCCATGAGACGGCGGTAAAATTCGCTCAAGCCAAGGCGGAAGGGCGGCCGGTGCTTGCAGTAGGAACTACCAGCCTGCGCAGCCTTGAGTCGGCCTATAATCCAGAAAGCGCAGGCCTGCGAACGGGTTGGCAGAGCACCTCCATCTTCATAAGCCCCGGTTACACCTTCCAGGTGGTGGACCAGTTGTTCACCAACTTCCATACCCCGGAATCGACCCTCCTCATGCTTGTGAGCGCCTTTGCAGGCTTTGATCGCATTATGCAGGCATATCGGGAGGCCATTGAAAAACGCTATCGCTTTTTTTCCTATGGCGACGCCATGCTTATCCGTTAATGAGGGCAAAATATATTAGGGAGCGATGAATGAAAAAGTTCAGTATCGCCGTTTTTCTCTTTATTATCGCAAGCTTGCTCTTCACATCAGTTCTTTCAGCCGGTTTTGCCCTGCGGTTCTACGCAAGCTATAACCGGCTGCGCACTGATCCCCTGGGGCTCCAAGGCCGTGACGGGCTTCAAGGAAGTCAGGTTCCACTGGCTCTTTCCTATGAGTATCTTTTTATCGGCGACTCCCTCATTGAAAACCTTTCTATTGAGGGCGCCGACGTCCTCAATCTGGGCATCGGCGGGCAAACGAGCGGCCAGGTGCGTTACCGCATGCAACTTCTCAGTCCCGACCTCAGAGCCCGTACGGCCCTCGTCTGCGCCGGCGGCAACGACCTCAAGCGGCTGCGCTTCGAGCCAGGACAAAAAGATATCGTCCTCGACGCGGCGCAGGAGCATCTGGGAATGATCATCGACGAGGCGAAGAAACGCAGCGAGGTCGTCTGCCTCATGACCATACCGCCCATGTACCGCATACCCCTTCACCTCAAGTACCTGCCCTCGACTCGTCTCCTTGTGCGCTCTTTGGATGAGCTTAATCGGAGGATTGGCGTCCTTGCATCGGAAAAAGGCGTTGAGCTCATTGATTCAGGGGCTGTCTTGGAAAGCCTTCCCGCAAAGGAGCGCCTAGCCGCGGACGGGATTCATCTCTCGGCCCGCGCCAATGAGGCAATCCTGTCGCGGCTTAGGCAAGCGCTGCGATGAAACTGGGTCCAAGCTTGGGGGTTGATGCCGGATTAGCTATGATAGTATCTTGTTTAAGCTATTCATTTTTAATAGTTGATCCATTGCCTTACGCATCATGCTTTTTTACTCAGTACTGTGGGACGGGGCGATGGAATCACTTACACCCATTAAGTGATTCCATCGCATGAGGAGCGGTTTTTAGGTTTAATAAGCTAGCGAATTTCACCAGATGCTTAAAAAAGCTCACTATTTTTTACTCGACTTCGGCCTCCCTTTTCTCAGGTGTGAAAGAGCAACACTTCCGCTGGTACGCCCTTCTTGGGTTTTCGCGGGCGCACCTTGATTTCCATATCGAGATCCATCTGCGTCAGGTATTTTATTAAAGTGGACAGCTTGATGTCAGTACGTCCTTCAATCCGGGAAATAGCCGGTTGAGAAAAGCCTTTAATATCCGCCT
>JBGSOB010000209.1:0-30015 GCA_041739325.1 Treponematales bacterium | reverse complement strand
TCAAGACCCCTATTCTATAGACGGAGAGGCGCATGGGCATCAGGGCATTGGTCATCACGGGCTTCGGGTTCAACTCCGATAGGGAATTGGCGGAAGCTTTCAATCTCTCCGGAGCCCAAGCGCGGCAGGTCCACGTTACCGACATCATCGAGAACCCCAAGCTCATACACGACTACCAGGTCTTAGGCTTCCCCGGGGGCTTTTCCTTCGGCGACCATTTGGGCTCGGGTAAGGAGATAGCCAACCTCTTGCGTAACTACGTAAAAGAGGAGTTGGAGCGCTTTATCGATTCCGGCAAACCGGTGATAGGCATCTGCAACGGCTTCCAGGTTCTTGTAAAACTTGGACTTGTGCCCAACATGGAACAGGATTGGGAGCCCGAGACATCCCTCATCCACAACGCCAGCGGCCAGTTTATCGACGCCTGGGTACCCATATCCTTCGAAGCCGACTGCCCCTGCGTCTGGACCCGAGGCCTTGAGACGCGAGAGCTCCCCATACGCCATGGAGAGGGCCGTTTTGTGACCGCTTCCCCTGCCGTTTTAGAAAAACTGCAGAAAAGCAAGCTCATCGCGGCCCGTTACTGTGGCGCCAACCCCAATGGTTCCGCCCTGGATATAGCGGGTATAACCGACCCAACCGGCCGCGTTCTGGGCATCATGCCCCACCCGGAATGCTTCCTCTACGCGGAAAACCACCCACGCTGGCAGCGTGAAAAGATCCTCAAAACCGGCCTCGAGATCATTTCCCGCGGCGTAGCCTATGCCGGGGAGCTTGGATGAGCAAGAAAAAGCGGAAAATTCCGCCTATCGACGCTGACAGCCAGAGAGAGTCAGGCTATACTCCTAAGCCACAGGTAGCAATGAAGGATAAGAGCGCCACGAAGGATCTGAGTGGGGAAGGTGATCGGCTTGATGCGGAGGAAGAAGGCCGAGGCGAGTCACTGGAAAGCCTCTGCGACTCCTACGAAAAGCAGATCTTCGACCTGAAACAGCTCCTTGAGATATCCAAGAGCCTCAACTCAACCCTCGACTATAATATACTTATCGATTCCATCCTCTATACCATCATGGGACAGATGAAGGTTCTCAAGGCCGGCCTCTTCGCCAAGAAGGGCCTGGACACGCCCATCTTTACCCTCCACCGCAATTACAAGGGCTTCGAGCTTGCCCACGACACAGACTACAATATTCCCGAGGATCACGCCCTCATCCGGCTCTTCCAGAAGGAATACGCTTGCTATACCTTGGCCGACATCAAAGAGAGGCTCGGCTCCTTTGATGGCTTGGAAGCCCTTTCCACCCTTGAGCCTACCCTCGTTATTCCCCTCAAAGCCAAGGGAATCATCAACGGCGTCATCATCTTGGGCGAGCAGATAGAAAACGAGATGTTCACCGAGTACGAGAAGGAATACATCCTCAACATCGCCATCCTGGCGGCCATCGCCATCAACAACGCCTTCCTCTTTGAGATGACGACGACCGACATGATGACTAAGCTGCGGATGAAGCACTACTTCTACACCGTACTGCTTGAGAGGATGGAGCAGGCCTCCCATACCGGTTTCCCCCTCTGCGTGGTCATGATGGACATAGACTTCTTCAAGAAATTCAACGATACCTACGGCCACTCCTGCGGAGACGCCGTTCTCAAGCAGGTTGCCCAGATAGTCCAAAACTGCATCCGCTCCAACGATCTTGCCGCCCGCTACGGCGGCGAGGAATTCATCGTCCTTTTGCCGGAAACCTCCACCCCGGACGCGGTAACCATAGCGGAGCGGATTCGAACATCGGTGCGGGACTACGTTTTAGAGTACGAGGGTCAGTCCTTGAGCATCACTATCTCCTTAGGCGTTGCCCAATATGAGGCGGCCCGTGATATCTCCGGCAAGTCGATCATAGACCGCGCCGACAAGGCCCTCTATATGTCCAAGTCCGCCGGCCGCAACAAAGTATCGATTGCCAACTAGAAGGCAGGGCCGACATGAATCCTGAAATGCTCAGCGCCTGGCGCTCCCGAACATGGCTGGTTGAAAGCGGCCTAGACGAGCTAAGCTCAGACATCGCCTTCAGGCGCTTAAGCGACGGTCTGGCCCTCTTCGGAGTCAGCATACGCCCCGCCGACGCTGAATCGAAGCCAAACGGGGAATCCGCCCCGGTCATCATCTTCAATGCGGGTCATCATAGCGATGACTCCTTTTCCTACCGCATCGGTCCTGAGCGCATGGAGTTCTTCGGCGACTCCCCGGCCGGCCTCCTTTTTTCCATTGAGCGCTTTTTGGAGGAGCTGGGGGGCAAGGCCCTTGGGCCCCTCTGCACCCATCGCTTAGCTAGCGATACGGACATAGCCCTTAAATTCCGCGCCGTCCCAAGTTTTCCACGACGCTATCTTGTCTTGAATGAGGCCCTTCCCGCGCAGGATATTGAGTTTTACCGCCTCTGGGCGCGAACGAGGGGCTTTGACGAACTGCGGGGGCCGGAGCGGTCCGTCCTCCTTTCCGCCGCCATGGAAGGCCTCGAGGCAGTACCGGAAGGGGGCATCCTCCTTATCCCCGACATCGAAACTGAAGATGCTTTGGATGGCTTCCTTGCACGCTGGGAGCAAGGCTTCCCTGGCCGTCAGCTTTCTCTCCTCATCCGCTCATCTCGCGCGTCAGGCTTCATCAAGGCCTTTTTGGAAAAAAAGAGAAGAGCGCCCGGATTTTTAAGCCTCTGCCTTGACGATGGAGATCGTTGCCGTGCCCACGCTTTGGCCGATAGTGGCTGTGAAAGAAATAGCCTCATCTGGGGCAAGGACCTGCGTACGGCCCTTGAGTCATGGAAAAATGCCGGAGGCTCCCTCGAAGCCCGCCTTGGCTACGACGATGACCTCCAGGGTACTGCCCCCGCCCTGCCCAGCCTTCTCGCCCAGGATATCCTCTGGCTCTCCAGTCTGGGTTTGGAAGGCCTGCACTTTACTGGCTCGGCCCGCCGCCCCGCCGCCCCATCCCTCAACGCGTGGGTATTCTCCCGTTTAGCCTTTCCCAGGCTTGGCCCGGATGCCCCCTCCGCTCAGGAAGCCTTGGACCAAGCCCTTGAGGAATTCTGCCGCGCCCTCTGCCCCGAAGGGGAGGATGCCAAGGCCTTGCTTGAGTATTATCTTTGCCTGGAAAACGCATGGCTGGCAGCCCTGGACAGGGCCCCCGGTCCGGATATTGAAGCCGGCGGCCTGGCCCCTTCTGGCTTGAGCCGTCTTTCCGCTAAAGACTTGAGAAGGGCCCTACCCCCCTCGGTATTTGATCCCTGGGATGAGGACTTAGGACGCCAGGAAGAGCAGGCCGAAGCCCTCAGCGCCGCCTATGTCAAACTCGATACCTGTTTGGAGATTATATTGCGGCTCTCGGAGGCCGGTTCGGAAGCCGCGGCGGAAGAACTAAAGAATTTTCGCGCCCAAGAAGCCGCCATCGAACTTGCGGGTCTTATGCGCGCCCTCTACGCAGAGGCAAAGCGGGAAGGCGGCAAGCCATCCGGAATAGCCATGATGGCAGATGGGGCCCTCCTCATTCTGGAAAGAAGGCTCAAGGCCATCCTCGGCGCGGCCGGGCTCCGCGCTAGAACGGGAAGGTTCCTCCTCACCGTGTATCGCTTCAGGATCTATTCCCTCTATTATTCCAAAGCCAAGGGGCCCCTAGCTCGCTTGCGCGCCATCCTCTTCCGGACCTCTCTCTCCCTTTCCTATTCGCGCCTCACTGATTGAGAGTAGCAAGCCTACCCGGTTGAGGGCGCGGCGTACTGCCTGCCCCGCCGGCTCAGGGCTTCCCGCGGATTCAGGCTCAATAAGGGAGGCCGCCGAACCGTAATCCGACATAAGGGGCGGAAGGCTGGTGAAGGCATCCCTAAGCTCCTCCTCCGACCAGCGTTGCCGCAGGTTTTTATTCGCCTCCGCCAGGGCAAAGCAGAGGGAATATTCAAGCTTTCCGTGTTTTGTGCGCATCCCGGAAAAGCCGAACAAACGGCAGATGAGGAACCTAGCGGGATAAACCTGGCAGTGATGCGGATCCTCCCGTGAATAAAAGGGACAGGTCCCATCAGTGGGGTCCAGCTCAGCAAGGGCTAGCTTTTCCCGCCCGGGGCCTAGGAGCCAGATGGCTAGATAGGCGGCTTCCGCCGGGCGGATATCCGGGGTAAAGCCTTCACAACAAGCACCGCAGTTTGGAATGCAGGAAAAACCGGAGGCATCAGAAAAGCGATCCATGGCTGCCTGGGCTTGGTTATAGATATCCTGGAGGGCCTGCATAAGAGGCTCAAGACTGCTAGCAAGAAGGGAAGGCGGGAAAAAATCGGGGTTCATAAGCTAAGCGGCACGATACTCCGGCCACAGGTCCTCCATCAAGAGGGGTGGGCTAGGACCCCGCGCCCAAATCCTCGGCATTGAGGGTTTCCAAGAGCCGATGGGCAAGGTCCAGAGGCAGACGGGCGCGCTCGGCCACCGACTCCGCGTTTTGGGCGGCAATACCCTCAAGAGAGCCGAAGGCCATCATTAAATTCCGCGCCCGCGCCGGCCCTATGCCCTCCAGAGACTCAAGCCGTAAGAGCTTGAGGGCTTTAGATCTCAAGCGCTGATTAAGACCAGTGGCAAAGCGATGGGTCTCGTCCCGTAACCGCTGCAAGAGCCGCAATCCCGGCGAGTGCCGTGAAAGACGCAGGGGCTGGGCCGTTCCGGGCAGATAGATTTCCTCCTCCCGCTTTGCCAGCCCTATTACGGGGATATCGAGTTCCAAAAGATCGATAATGGATTTCGCGGCGTTTACCTGGCCAAGGCCGCCGTCCACCATAATCAAGTCCGGCAATTCGGCGCCCTCATTGGCGCGCCGCGTGTAGCGCCGCCCTAAGGCCTCACGCATGGACTCAAAGTCGTCTATCTTCCCGTCCAGGCTCTTTAGGCGGAAGTGGCGATACTGCTTTTTGTCGGGCACCCCGTTGCGGAAGCTGATGAGTGAAGCGACCGGGAGGGTCCCGCCAAGATGGGCGATATCGAAGCCCTCAATGAGGAGTGGCGGGCTTTGCAAACCAAGCTCCAGGCGCAGGCTCTCAACCCCCTCCGGGTCCCCGCCCTCACGCAAGCGCCTGACGATATCCTCGCGAGCGTTTCCGGCGGCCATGGCCCATATCGCCTGGTGGCGCTTTTCTTCCGGTTTTAAAAAGACTGTTGCTGCGCCCAGTTCCTTTGAAAAGTACTCACCGATGAGCTTGGTATCGATATCGGCCGCCAGGAAAACCCGGGGTGGGGGTAGGCGGCCGGGGCCGTAATAGCCGGCCAAGAAGGCTTGAACGGTTTCAAGCTCCTCCGCCGCGGAGCGGGTGCGGAAGAGGTCGCGGCCGCAGAGCTTGCCGCCCCGCATCTGAAAAACGGTAAAGCTCACCAAGGCCCCGTCCTCGGACCAGGCAAGGTAGTCCCTGTCCTCAGGATCGAAATCAACCACTTGATTGTCGGGCTGGAAGGTGAGGAGGGCTTGGCGAGCGTCGCGCAAGCTGGCGGCCTTTTCAAAATGGAGCTCCGCCGCTTCCTTGGCCATGCGCTTCTCGATATCGGCCAAGAGGGCCTGGGTCTTGCCCTCCAAGAGCTCGACCACCCCCTTGATGATCTTGGCGTAGCCGACCTTGTCTATCATGCCGGCGCAGGGCCCCGGACAACGGCCGATATGGTAGTACATGCAGGGGCTCTTGCGCGTTCGCAACCGGGAACAGCGGCGCAGGGGAAAGAGTTCTTCTATGAGTTTGAGGTAGGTATCGATGGTCAGGGCAGAGGGGAAGGGCCCAAAGTAGAGCGAACCGTCCGGGACTATCCGACGCGTCCTGAAGACCCGGGGGAAGTCCTCGGATGTCACGCGGATCACCGGATAGGACTTTCCATCCTTGAGATTGACGTTGTAACGCGGGCTATGCTGCTTTATGAGGGTATTTTCAAGGAGGAGGGCTTCATATTCGTCCTTGGTGACGATATATTCGATAGTGCCAATGCGGGACACGAGGTGCCGGGTCTTAATCTCTTTTTTGCCGGAAAAATACGAGGAAAGCCGATTCCGCAGAACCTTGGCCTTGCCGATGTAGATAATCCTTCCCTCAGAGTCCTTCATGAGGTAGACACCGCTTTCCAGGGGGGCTTCGCGTGCCTGAGTTCGTAAGCTGTCGGTTTTGCCCCTCTCCCTTTCTTCCATATCTTCCGATACTAATGTACAGGGAAAGCGTGAAAAAAGGAATTCTTCCCCCCATAATCATACTCCTCATGTCATTGGCCCTCTGCGCCGAGGAAAGACAGCTCGTCCTGAACCTGGACAGCCGCCCTGAGCAATCCTTAAGCGAGTGGGTCTTTGACAACGCAGTCCTCCTCCGTGGCTATCGGGGAGGCATGGACGGGGCTATCAAGAGCGCCGCCTATGAGGCCGATGCCCAGACCGACCTCCTCCTCCACTTTGACTTTCCGGAGGAAGAAGCCATTGGCTATTACCAGCTAGAGAAGCGAGGGGAGCGGGGCCTTGGCCCAGGGCCGAGCTTTGGCCCAGGGCCGAGCCTTGGCCCAGGGCGCTTTGGAATGGGTTCCGCGTCTTTTTCCGGCTCAAACTCCAGCATCAAACTACGCCCGGGGAAAAGATCGATACTTGGCCCAGAGGGTGAATTTAGGGATTTTTCCATTGAATTTTGGATCAATCCCAGCCTAGCCCGGGACGGAGAGCGCGTTTTCCAGTGGAAGGCAAGCCGCTGGGTGAAAAAAACCTTAATCGATCAAGGCATAGCCTGCTCCATCTCCAAGGGTAAGCCCTCTTGGGATATCGTAAATCTTTTCCAGGGCTTGGACGGCTCGGCATTGACGCTGCGCCTCTCTTCCCGTTCCTACCTTGTGCCCAAAAGATGGAGCCACCACCTCCTCAGATTCGACAGCTCCTCTGGCCTGGTGGAATACCTTGTTGATGGTCAGATTGAGGCAACAGCCTATGCCACCGACACCGGGCATGAGGATGGAAGCATCTACTTCCCCCGAACCGGCAACCCCGGGGAACTAAGCCTTGGTTCCGATTACCATGGCCTTATCGATGAATTGCGGATTTCGCCTAGCTTTGTCGAAGATCCGCGCCTTGTCCTCTATTTGGCCAAGGGCGCGCGGATCGAGTCTCCCATCATTGATCTCCTCCATCGGGGCACAGCCTTAATATCCGTAGATGTGGTCGCGTCGGTTAATTCAAGTCAGGGTATGGAATACTTAATACGGAGCGGTGATTCCTACGCGCATTGGGATCAAAACAGCCCGCCCTGGCAGCCCTTTAGCCCGGCTCTCAAACTTCCGGCCGAGAGCCATGGCCGCTATGTGCAAATTGCCTGCAATCTCTATCCAGACGGACCGGGCATGACGAGCCCCCAGCTCTCCCAGATCAAGCTTGTATACATCCCCGCCCTTCCTCCCCCCCCTCCGGCAAAGCTGAGCGCCCTTGCGAGGGACACAGAGGTTCGAATCTCCTGGACGATGGCCCCGGATAGGGAGCTACGCGGCTATAAGCTCTACTATGGTGGAGCCAAGGGTGAATACAGCGGTAGTGAGGCTTTGCAAGGCCCGAGTCCTATCGACATCGGTCTGGTAAACTCTTTTTCCCTCACGGGCTTGCAAAACGGCAAACTTTATTACTTCGCGATTTCTGCCTACGGCCCCGGCGCCGCCGACCAAGAGAGCGAATTTTCCCCTGAAGCGCAGGCCCGGCCCCAGAGGATAGCACCGTGAAGGAAATCAATACCCGAATGGATGCCCTGCCACGGGCAAAAGGACTCTTCCGCACCGGCGACTTTGAAAGCGCGGAGCGGATTCTTAAGCAAGCCGTCCAAGCGGATCCAAAAAATTGCGAAGCCCGCCTCCTCCTAGGACAAGCCTACTTCAAGCTTGATCGCTTCGATCAAGCCATATCGGCCTTCGCCGGACTCCTTGCCTTAGAAAACGACAACGTCGAAGCCCTCCTCCAGTTGGGCATCCTCTACCGCCTCAAAAACAGGCCGGAAGACGCCATAACCGCCTTAGACCGAGCCATCAAGCTTGCCCCCCAGAAATCGGAGCTCCACTACCACTTGGGCATGGTCCTGCGTCAGGTGGGTAAGTTCATGAAGGCGCGGGAAAACTTTGAGCGGGCTATCGAGCTCAACCCCAATGAAGTATTAGCTTACAACGCCCTGGGCACGGTTTTGGGCAAACTCGGCCGCCCTGAAGAAGCCATCGAAGTCCTCTGGAAGGGCCTGCAGGCAGACCCAAACAATCCGTCCCTCCACTACAATTATGGTCAGAACCTTGAGGCCCTGGGTAGGATGGATGAAGCCTTAAGCGAATATGAAACAGCGGTTAAGATCCGTCCCTCCTGGCAGGACGCCGTCAATACCCTGGGTATGGCCTATAACAAGACCGGGGCCTCGGCCCGCGCCATCGAGATTTTCAACCGACTCATTTCGCAAAACCCAAAAAATCTAGAAGCGCGCATCAACCTGGGAGAGGCCTTTAGCCAACTCGGGCGCACCGACGAGGCCGTAACAGCCTTCCGCGGGGCCCTAGAAATAGACCAGGGCTCGACGCGGGCAGCCCTGGGACTAGAAAGCCTCCTGGAAAAAGCGGGGGCCCTTACCGATGCCCTCGACCAACTTTTACGCCTGGAAAAGGTCGTTCCGGACAACGAAGAAGTTAAGTATCACCTTGGTCGCCTCTACTTCTCCCTCGGCTACTTCCCTGAGGCTATCGGCGCCCTGCGCGCCATCCTCTCTACCAATGCCCGCAACCTCCAAGCCCTGCGGCTTCTGGGCTCGGTCTACCTTAAGTCGGGCAACCCCAAGGCGGCGCGTGAATGTTTTTCCCGTCTTCTGGCGGCAGACCCTACCGCTTTGGAATTCCGCCTCGACCTCGCCGAGATCCATAAGCAGGCCGGGGACTTTAACGCGGCCTTGGGAGAGGTGAAGGCCTACCTGGAGCAGAGGCCGGAAGACCCCAAGGCCCGGCTTGAGCTTGGGCGTATCTACGCCGCCCGCGGCAACGACGAGCATGCCCTCCAGATATTCAAGGAACAGGTGCAGCGCCATCCCTCGGACGCCGAGGCCCTCACCGAGCTCTCAAAGCACTATCAAAAAATGGGAAACAGGGAAAAGGCCGTCCAGATCATGGATAGCCTTATAAACCTCCGCGGCCAGCGCGGCAATTCGGAGGACATCGACGTCCTTAACGAATCCCTCAAGCAATACGAAACGGCTGTTAAGGCCTATTCCAAGGACGTGCGCGAATCCTGGAACCGCAATCTGCGCATCCTAAAAAATGTCATGCAGCAGGAGCAAAGGCAGGCGGATGAAGCCCTCGCAGGCGCCCAATCCACTGAGGAAATGCCCCCCATACTCAACCTCGGCGGAGAAAAGGTTATTGCCGTAGACGAAAGCGCGGAAATGGTATTCCTCGACGAGCGCGAGGAAGAGCTGGCCGAAGATGACTTTTTCGACGGAGAGATGGGAACGGACGAGACACCGGAAGAGGAAGACGAAGAAGTCGCCGACACCTACATCAACATTCCGGACGTGGATCAAAAACCCTTAGACAAGCTCCTTACAGATCAGGATCTCTACGCCGACCACCCAGAAAAGCTCAAGCCCAGGGAAGACAGTCAGCTACGAGCCGCCGAGCCCGAGCCCAGGCCCCAACAGCAAGCCCAACAGCCGGTCCCACCCCAGTTTCCGCAGTATCCCAGCGAAGCCCCCGAATGGCTCAAGGATATGGCCAAACAACCCCAGTATCCGCAGTATCCACCCTTCCCCCAATATCCGCCCTATCAGCCCTATCAGCCCCAGCAGCCATATCAACAGGATCAAGCCGCCCTCGACGCCGCGGAAACCCTTTCCCGTCAGCGCCAGGCCCTGGCGGAGGAAAGGCGCGCCTTGGAAGAATTACGGGCGCGGCAAAGCCAAGAAGCTCCCCTGCGGCTTCAGGATATGGAGCCGGACGAAGGCCCTACGACAAATCCAGCTCAAAAGGCATCCCCACAGCCAGGGCCGGAAGACAGCTACGACCCACTCCCGGATGAGATAGACCTCGACATGCTTGATACACTTGAGGACGACTTCCTAGACCAAGAAAAGGATATCGAAGACCTCATGGAGGAAAGCGATCTCGAAGCCCCGGCAGCCCTAAGCCCCGAGGAGGGCAGTGAGCCTCCCCTCGAGGACTTTGGCGATATAGGCTCAAGCCTCGACGACGAGCTCCAATCGCTGGACGGCGAGGGGGCCGAGGAAGAGATCAATGGCCTCTCTGACATAAACGAAAGCGAAGAAGGCGGCATAGGCGAAGATGTGGGACCTGAAGGCTTGGGCCCTGAGGATGGAGCCGCCGCTAGCGCTGAAACCCAAGGCGAAGCTGGAACCGAAGCGGGGGCTTCGGGGCTTGAGAACGAGGAAGATATCGATGGTCTCTTGGATGAAGAAATTCAAGAAGCCTTCCAGGAAGATGACGATGACGTTTTCTTCCCCCCGGATGGCCCGCCCCCGGCCATAGGCCAGGATATAGGCGAGGACATTGGGGCGGACATAGACGAGGAACTGGAGATTGCCGAATTCGGCGTTGAACCCATGGATCTGGAAGAGGAAAGCGAGGATATCTTCGACATCGGCCTCGACGATGGGGGGGACGAAATCCTCGACCTCGCGCCCAACGATATCAAGGCGCCACGTCAATCCCTCTTCACCCTTGAGGAAGAAGAGGACGTATTCGGCCAACCCACCCTCAAACTCTTGGAATACCTCAAGAACCTCACCCGCGAGCTCCCAGACCATGGCTTAGCCGGGCAAAACCCCCTCGAAGCGGAGAAAAAGCTGGATGAGCTCATCCATAAGATAAGCGCCACAACCGGCATAGAACCAGAACTCTCGGGCGATTTACAAGGGGAAAGAAGGGACAGCCTCCCCGCCAGGCCTAAAACCGGCTCGCCGGACTCCCCAGCCCTCGCCAAGCCCGAGTCTTCCCGCCAACCGCTTGCGGAATGGCCCGATGATGAGTTACAAATATACTCCGAGTCTAGGCGCGACCCCGTCCTTAGCGTGGAGCTCCCCGAACCCGGCTTTAACGACGAGGAAGCAGAAAGGCTGGTAGCGGAATTGGAGCAGGCCCAAAAGCAAGGCCCAAAAAAAGTCCCGCCAAAGCCGGAGCCCGAAAAAGCGGGAACGCAAGGAATACCCATCTCCGCCAAGATGGCTCGGCTCTTGGACATTATGAAAAGGGAAAAAGGCAAGGCAGATGGGCGCAAACCATAACGTAGAAAAACTCAAAAATTACATCAACTCCATGCCCTCCCTCCCAACTACCGTCTCCAAGGTTTTGGAAATCTGCAACAATCCCCGCACATCGCCGATGGACCTAAACCGGGTCATCTCCCTCGACCCCGTCCTCATGGGTCGGGTGCTCAAGCTCATCAACTCCGCCTACTACGGCCTGGGCCAGCAGATAACCAGCCTCGTGCGGGCCATCATCATGCTTGGCATCAACACCGTCAAAAACCTAGCCCTCTCCACCGCCGTCTTGGACAAGCTGGGCAAAAACATGGAATTCCGCGCCCTCAACATGGAGGGCTTCTGGCGCCACTCCCTGGCCGTCGCCTCCTGCGCCCGTCTGATAGCACGCCGCCGCAAGGTAGACAACCTCAAACTGGAAGAGTACTTCGCCGCCGGCCTCCTCCATGACCTAGGCAAGATTCCCATCAACGCCGTGCTCGCCCAGGAATACCTGGCAACCATGGCCGTGGCGGACAGGGAGAAAATATCACTCATCTTGGCGGAAAAGCGCAGCCTTGACACAGACCACGCCGAGGTTGGCGGCATGATAGCCGAAGCCTGGAAGCTGGACCGCAGCATCGGAGAAGCCATCAAATTCCACCATGACCCTGCCCTCTACGAAGGCCCCAATTCCGACCTCCTCTACACCATCGTCGTGGCTGACTACTACGCCAACCGAGAGGAAATAGGCTTTTCCGGCAACCGCTACCCAGAGAAACCCGGCCAAGAAATCTACCAGCGGCTCAACCTGAGCAAGGAAGTCCTGGAAGAAATAAGCGAAGAAGTAAGCGCAGAGATAGAGAAGGCCAAGGTCTTCTTGAAGCTCGCCTAAGGAAGGGCCATGTTCCAGGTACGCATTTGGGGCGACCGCGGCTCCATCCCCTGCCCCGGGCCGGACACGGTCCAGTTCGGCGGCAACACTGCCTGTCTTGAAGTCAGGATCGGAGATCCCGAGCGGCCGCGCCTGATTATCATAGACGCCGGCTCCGGCATCCGCTCCCTTGGCGACAACCTCATGCGCACGGACTTTAAACGCGGCCCCATAGACGCCGACATCTTCATAACCCATACCCACTGGGACCACATCATGGGCTTCCCCATCTTTACCCCCATCTACGTCCCCGGCACAAAGTTGCGCATCCATGGCCCCGTCACCTATGAGGAAGAAACCCTCAAGGATATCCTAGGCAGCCAGCTATCCTACCGCTACTGGCCGGTGCGCCAATCCGAGCTTGCCGCCGAAATCAGCTACCACCACCTCAAGGAAACAAGCGCCAACCTCGGTGACGGGCTCATCCTTAAGACAAAGTACCTAAACCACCCCATACTCTGCCTCGGTTACCGGCTTGAGTACCAGGGCAAAGCCTTCGTGACAGCCTACGACCACGAGCCCTTCCGCAACATCTTTCCCACGGATCCTGAGAGCCCGGACTACGACGCCATGGCCGCCGAAGAAGGCGAACGGGCAACGATTGAGGAAAACGACAAGGTCCTGGCCTTCTTCAAGGATGCCGACCTCCTCATCCACGACTGCCAGTACACGGAAAAGGAATATCAGGCATCCAAGGTCGGCTGGGGCCACTCAAGCTACGAGCGGGCCATCAACGCCGCCCACAAGGCAAAGGTAAAGCGCCTGGCCATGTTCCACCACGACCCCAACCGCAGCGACGCCGAGCTCCAAGAGCTGGAAATGCGTTACCAAACCATGATCGAGGGAAAAACGGGCCTTTCGGTAGAGATGTCCCGCGAAGGCAAAACCTACGAAATCTAAGCCCCACAGAGCCCACAAAGCCCATAGGGGCTAGGGCGCTAAGGAATACAGAGGAATGTCCAGTTATGAAAAGCCCGATTTTTGGGCTAAAAAGGCAAGGGAAGAGGGCTACCCGGCCCGCTCCGTCTACAAGCTCAAGGAAATAGACGAAAAATTTAAACTCTTCCGACCGGGCATCCGCGTCCTGGACCTAGGGGCGGCACCCGGCTCCTGGAGCCTCTATGCCCTCAAGGCAATGAAGACATCCGGCTTTCTTGCCGCCGTAGACCTCTCGGAAATCACTATCCGCCCAAGCTTCGGAGAGCACCTCATCCTGCGCGGAGACCTCTACGCGCCGGAAATCCGCCAAGCCATCCTTGAGCGCGGCCCCTACGACATCCTCATCTCAGACGCCGCTCCCAACACAAGCGGCAATTCATCGGTAGACTGCCTGCGCTCGGCAGCCTTAGTGGAAGCCGCCATCGAGTACGCCAGGGAGGCCCTGCGCCCCGGCGGGAACTTCGTCGCCAAGATATTCCAAGGGGGCAATGAATCCGCCATCTTAAGCTCCCTTCGGGCCATCTTTGAAACGGCCCGCGGCTTTAAACCCAAGGCATGCCGCACGGAATCCTTCGAAACCTACCTTATCGGCCTCAAAAAGAAATAGGAAGGGGGAAAAGGGCCCGCCCTTTTCCCCCCTCACCCCCTTTTTCCGGGGAAAAAAAAACCGCCCGAGCTAAAGCGCTCAAGCGGTTCTTCATAATCTTAAGCTAGATCCTAGCTCCTAGCGATCATAGGCCCTGACGGGATCATTCCCCTTCTTTCACAATCTCAATCTTTACCCCGTCCGTCGACTGAGGGGCTTCGCGGGCGGGAATAGTAACCTTGAGAATTCCATTGCGGAACATGGCCTTCACCTTGGCTTGGTCGAACTTATCCGCGGGCACGAAGTACTTCTGCTTGTCTATGTCCTTCATCTTGAGGCGGCGCTTTAGGTAGCGTAGCTCCTCATCCCCGGCCGGTTCCCCGTCCTTCTTGGACATCGTGGCGGAAAAGGTCATGTAGTCACCCTGAAAGGAAAGGCTGATATCGCTCTCGTCAAAGCCGGCAAGGGCGAATTCAAAGTTGAGGGTCCTATCCTTGCTCATAAAGAGATTCATGGGCGGATAACAGTAATTGGGGTAGTAGTCTACGTTTTCATCGTTCCAGGCCCCAAAGGGACTGTCCTTGTCAAAGGGGAATTCCTTGGCTACGTTTTCTGAAAAGGTTCGGGCGGCCTCAAAGATGTCATCAAAGAGGGAACCGAGGTCGAAATAGATCTTATTGCCCTTCATAACTGCCTCCAGCATGCGGCAAGCTTGTGCGGCCCTCCGTACGGAGCGGCCCCGCCGGTATTCACCGACGGTCCCGGCCGTGATCCCACGCACCGGAACTACCAGAGTATAAGATAACCCGAAAGCCATGAGTCGACAAGAGCAGATAAAAAAGTTACCATAGATCGATGTTCCCCTCCACCAACCCTCTACCCATAGATCGCGCAGACATGGCCCGCCGCGGCTGGAATGAGTGCGACTTCATTTTTATAAGCGGAGACGCCTATGTAGACCACCCCTCCTTTGGGGCGGCACTCCTTTCTCGCTTCCTTGAGTCTAAGAGCTACAAAGTAGGCATCATTGCCCAACCAGAGAACAATCCTGAGGCTGTAAGCGTTCTGGGGCGGCCCCGCTACGCGTTTTTAGTAAGCTCAGGGAATATGGATTCTATGGTAAATCATTATACGGCAAATAAAAAACCACGTTCAAGCGATGCATTCTCTCCTGGAGGCAAGGCCGGCAAGCGCCCAGACAGGGCCCTTACGGCCTATTGCAACCTAATCCGCCAAGCCTTCCCCAAGGCCCCCATCGTCATCGGTGGCATAGAGGCTTCCCTACGTCGCTTAAGCCACTACGACTATTGGTCGGAAACCCTCAAAAAATCCATCCTCCTCGACGCCAAGGCCGATATCCTCGTCTATGGCATGGGGGAAAGGGCTCTCGAGGAAATAGCCCGCCGCTTGGCGGAGGGACAGAGCTTAAAACAGATGCGGGATATACGCGGCACGGTGTGGCGCTGCGCCAAGGAAGCCGAAATCCCCTCTGACTGCCTGCGCATTCCCTCACACGAGGAGCAAAAGGCAAACAAGGATGTCTTCGGGCAGGCATTCCTCCTCCAGTACCGCAACGCGGACCCCCTCAATGGCAGGCCCCTGGCGGAGGCATCCTCAGCCGGCTTTGCCGTTCAAAACAGCCCAGCCCTCCCCCTCAGCACGGAAGAACTCGACGCCCTCTATGAATTGCCCTATACTCGCTCCTGGCATCCACGCTACACAGAGGGAGTCCCCGCCCTCAGCGAAGTGAAGTTTTCCCTTACAAGCTCCCGGGGCTGTTTTGGAGCCTGCTCCTTCTGCGCCCTCAGCTTCCATCAAGGCAGGCATATCCAAGCCCGCTCAAAGGCCAGCCTTCTGCGGGAGGCCGCCATCCTCTGCCAGATGCCGGATTTTAAGGGCATTATCCACGATGTGGGCGGACCAACGGCCAACTTCAGAGCAAACCCCTGCAAAAAAATGGGCCAGACCGGGGCTTGCATGGATCGGCGCTGCCTCTTTCCCAAGCCCTGTCCCCAGCTTAAGGCCGAACATCGTGAATACATGGACATCCTCAAAGCATTGACAGCGCTCCCAGGGGTAAAAAAGGTCTTTATACGTTCAGGAATACGCTTTGACTACCTTTTGTTGGATAAGCAATCCGGCTTCCTAGAGGCCCTCTGCAAAAATCACGTCTCCGGGCAGCTCAAGACAGCGCCAGAGCACGTATCGCCCCAGGTCCTGGCCGCCATGGGTAAACCGGCCATCGAGGTTCATGAGACATTCCGCCGGGCCTTTGAAGCGGAGAGCGATCGTTTAGGGCTTAAGCAATACATCATTCCCTACTACATCTCAGCCCACCCCGGCTCAGGGCTCAGGCAAGCCCTGGAGCTAGCCGAGCATCTGCGCGATGCAGGCTTTGTGCCAGACCACGCCCAGGACTTTTACCCTACCCCCGGAACCCTCTCTTCCTGCATGTATTACACCGGCAAAAACCCAGAAACCGCAGAGCCGCTCTATATACCTTCGGGAGCCCATGAGCGAAGTATGCAGCGGGCACTCCTTCAGTACACTAAGCCCGAAAACCGAGCCCTCGTCATCGAAGCCCTCGAAACGCTAGGAAGACAGGATCTCATTGGCACAGGATCACGTTGCCTGGTCCGGCCATACCCGTCTGGTAGAGAGGCAAAATCTCGGTTAAAATAGGGGCCATGGATCAAAAACCCGGCATACTATTCCTCTACCTCAAGACCGGCGGGGGTCATAGGGCCCCGGCAAAAGCCCTCTGCGATTGGATTAATGAGCATGGCTCCGAACGCGCTCAGGCCTACCTGGAAAACGGAGTGTCGGATAATAACGTTTTTGCGGATTTGATATTAGAACAAGGCTATAAAATCGTAACCACCCGTCTGCCCTTCATGTGGAAGTCTTTCTACGATATGTCACAGCCTAAGTCCGCGCTCTTTATCAATTCTATTTCTATCACCGTCAATTCACTCTTCAATTTGGTGAAATTGGTTCTCAAACACAGGCCGCTAACCATCGTCTCCTGCCACTTCCTGCTCAACGTTCCGCTTAAAATTCTTAGGCGCCTCTTTGGCCTGAATTTCAAGCTCTTTACCCTCTGCACCGACCCCTTCTCCATCCATCCCTTTTGGTTCTACAAGCAATACGGCCGGGTTCTCCTCTTTTCTCACATAGCCCGAGAGGAAATCATGGCACTCTACCGCATCCCGGCCGAGCGCCTCCCCGTGTTCCCTTGGGTCATGCAAGAAAAGTTCAGCACGCCACTTCCAAAGGAGCGGCAGCCGGCCTTGAAAGAGGAGCTGGGTTTCCCCGCCGATAAACCCCTCGTCCTTATTGCCGGCGGGGGTGAAGGCCTTCCTAAGACAGAAATCTATTTTAGCGCCCTCTTGGATTCAACAGAGGATTTTTCCATAGCTGTCGCCTGCGGTAAAAACAGTTCAATCAAACGACACTGTGAGTCCATTCTTCGCAAAAAGGGCCGGGGCCGTAAGGTCCGTATCTATGGCTTCAACCCCATAATGTATGAACTCGTAAATGCCTCAGACCTCGTCGTCTCAAAAGCGGGAACGTCCACCGTCATGGAAACCCTCATGATGGGCAAACCGCTTCTCATCGCCCAGTATCTCTACGGTCAGGAATTCGGCAACGCCATGTTCGTCGTGCGCAAGGGTTTGGGCGCCTACTTGCCTCAACCGCGAGCCTTACGCGCCTACGTGGAAAAAATGATACGCGACCCAGCGGCCTATAAAAAGGTAGTTAGCAAGATACAGAACGCCGGCCTCCGCAACGGCACCGCCGAAGTGGCAGAGTACATCCTCTCCGAATCCGGCCTGTGAGTCCTTTCAAAGGCTGAAGTCAGTCATTGAGCGGACGTAGGCGAAAGCCGGATTCCTTTACGAAGTGAAGGGTAAAGAAGAGCCCAAGCATAAGGGCCCAGGTAGCCACAATGAGGATAAAAAATGAAAGTCGGGGGATAAAGATCGAGAGTATGGCTACCGCCCCAAGACCCATGCAGACGGTATAAACCAAAGATAGAATGGCCCGCCTCCCAATGCCCATGGCAAGGAGCTTGTGATGCAAATGTCCCTTGTCCGGAGCCATGATTGATACCCCGGCCTTGAGCCTGCGCCAAATAGCCGCAAAGGTGTCATAGATGGGCACTAAGGCGATGGAAGCCCCAAAGTAGAATTGGATATCGTAATGCTCCGCGGAGCGACTGAGAAGGGGCAGGTAGGCCATCATAAAGCCCACAAAAGTGGAACCTGAATCTCCCATAAAAATCTTAGCCGGAGGAAAGTTGTAGAAGAGGAAACCCGCCAGTGCCCCCACAAGGGCAAAGGCGTAGAGCGAAGGCAAAGCCTCGCCGCGCAGAAGGTAGATGATACCGTAGGTGCAGGATGCTATGATCGCTATACCGCCACAGAGGCCATCCATACCGTCGATCATGTTCATCGCGTTTATGACGCCAACCACCCAGGCAATCGTCAAACCCCAGGATACCCAGAGGGGAAGGGTCCACACTCCAAAGCCCGGCAGCCAAACGGCATGAAAGCGGAAGTCAAAGTAGCAGAGAAGTAAGGCAACCCCAATCTGTATGAAGAGCCGCAACCATGCCGACAAACCGCGAAAATCATCCACCAGGCTTAGGATATGAATAATGAGCATTCCGACCATCACAGGAATGAAGGCCATTTCTATACTGGCGGCCGGACTGAAAAGCTGAATCAGGGTAGAGGCTAGAATCGAGGCGAAGGAAGTCCAAAAAATCCCTATACCGCCTAAGCGAGGAATGCTTCCCTTATGGATCTTCCGCTCATCCACCGGGTCGAACCATTTTTTCCTATGTGCAACATAGATTATGATCGGCGTGAGTATCAAGTTGAGAAAACAGGCAATTATTGCGGCATAGAGCGAATACATCGTTGCGGCAACCTCTGTAGCATAGAGTAGCACAGAGAAGAGCCTCATTCAATGCAAAATATACTATTCTTCATAATTTACCTATGGCCAATGTTCAATATTTTCGATTTTTTGAACAAGTACTCGAGGATGAAGGCAAAAAAAAGCCCGCCTCTCTCTGAGGCGGGCCATCCTTGTCTGTAAGGAAGTCAATTCAATACTGCCACCCGATACTACCCACAAGCTCCACGCTCCACGGATTGTTACCAGGGATCATTCGGTAATTCGAGTACCAGTTGAAAATCAGATCAGCATTGGTTTGAAAACCCCAGGGTAAATCAAGTTCCGCAAAAAAATCGAGGGTATGCTCTTCCATCCAAATACTGCGTAGGCTCTCTATAGGATTATACAGATCGTATTCAGTATCGATAGTAATGTTGGAGTGTTTCCACCACCTGTACTGGGCGCCAGCGTTAAACCCCAAGCCCAGGTAGGATAACCCACAAAAGGCAAGTTTTGAATCCGGGCCGGCAGAATGCCCGAGCGGCTTGTGTATCCATTCATAGCCATCAGGGGGAATGTAGCTCCAGATCCGCCTACGGGTTGTGAACTTGGTATTGACATGCCAGCGATTATACATCCAGGGATCGAGTTGTGCGTATTCTCCAAAGGCGCGCAGGTGACCAGGGCCAAGAGGATAGGCAGCCCTGAAGTTTACTAACCACGCGATAGCTCCGGGTCGTGCGCCCCGCCCTTCTTCATAGGCGGTTTGGAACTCATCAAGGGCAAATTGACCGGATAGGGAAAAAAAGCGCCATGGATTTATATCCACTTCCAAACCCAACATAGAGTTGGATCTTTCCGGGATAAAATAATTATGAAGGATCATAACTGGGTTGAAATCCGAGAGTTGGGGGTATTTATTCCCAAACACCGCAGACTCAGTCAGCGCCAGATTCACCTTGCCTAAAATATTAAAATCAAAGCGATGCCCCATAAAGGCTTTGTAAAGCTCGTTATAGTTTTCATACCAGCCTGCATTTGCCTGTACGTTCCAGTACGCGCTTTCCTCGGGAGTCAACCATGAATCAAGCACTACATAGGCTGCTGTGTAGGAAAACCAAGGCCAATGTAACTTGAGCTTAAGAAGATCGTGAAAATCAGCGTTGTCGGAAATCACAAGATTGCCGGAAATGCCGTTTCCCCAATTAATCCTATCCCGCCCAAATTGTACGTTCCAGAAATCACCGCCGAAGGCGATATAGGCCGTTGGCGGAAAATACCAGTCAATATAGGAAAGAGATTTGGGGATGTTCGTGTAGTTGGCTAGATCCTCGCTTATCGCTCGGTATTCTTCCTTGAGAGCAATATCGACGTAGGCGAAAGCATTTGCGCCAATAGAGAGGGAAAGCGGAATAGATAGAAAAGACTGACGATCCTCGTAACCAAACTGCCAATCACAATCTGGATTGCTGTTATAGTACCCTTCTAACCAAAAGCTAGGCTGAAAAGAAAAAGAAAAACTCTCACGCTGCAGCAAGGGCTTGAATCGAAGTGCGGCCTTAAGTGCCGATAATGCCTTTTTACCAGCAGGCGATAGTAGATCTTCCGAAGTATCGAGGGCAAAGCGCCTCATTTCAGAAACTGTCACTGGGCGACTAACAAATGGTTCGCATTTGCCAGAATCAAGGGCAATAATACATGCCAAGTTATAAAGTTCAGACTTCGAGTCGATCATCCGCAGATCGCTTTGGCAGAAAAGGAGCCATACAGGCCAAAGAAATGCCAATAGCAGCGTGAATCGCTTCATGGATTACGCATCACAATGGAAAAGCTCATATAGTTATTCCACAGGTTTATTCCTGACTGGCGGCCATCGTTAAGAGAATATTCTAGCGCATAGTCAAATTTCATCTTTACGGGAATCTGCGGGATATTGTATGTAATACCCACCCCCAAGTGTAAATTCGTTTCGATGACTATACCAGGCAATTCAGCATCAAGAAAGGAATAGAAGAGTTGCCTGAAGTTCTCCAAACCATACAAAGCCGCTTCATCGTCCCAAACCGCTGGCGTATCGATATCACCCCGGCCTCGCTGCATAACCCATGTAGTTGCAGAAAAATCAAATAGTGGATTGGCCCTATAATCAAAAGCAATCCTCAACATATGGGAATTAGGCTCAAGTGGATGCCCAAGATGGCTATCCCAATGTTCGTACTGCTGCCCTGGTACCCAATGGGTATACATCCAATGGCTAAGGTAGACATATTCGGCATCCAGCCTTATGTCTGGGAACGAGTAATTGTTAACGCCTAGAACCAGTCCACAAATATTGTGATAATAATCGAAGCGGAAGGCTTGGCCAAGATCCCAATCATCGGCAAAAAGGCTCAAATATAGCTTAGTGGGTGGTAGACGCAGGACGATATCTACACCGCCCAGTTTATTGTCATTATCGCCCTTGTTTACTTCCGCAATATAATAGAGCGATAAAGGATTCAAGTAAGCCAATTCGAAACGATAATTATAGACCACAGATTCCTGTATTGCCAATAAAAGCCAGGGAAGAACCTGGTACTCCAGACGATGTGCCGTCACCAAATGATTATCGCTAGCGCTACCAGGATCATGATTGAACCCATAAGGCTGAAGAACGCCAGTCATCCAAGCAAAGGTTCCCTTTCCGCCAAGATTGAAATAGTAATTGATGTATTCATAGGGCTTGCTGGTCCCTGATAATGCGAGGTTAGCGAAATTGGATGGACCCCAGTCTAGACTCTGTCTTCCCACGCTCATGAGGCCAACAGGCAGTTCGATATTGAACTGCATCTTTGTTGCACCAGTTAACATGAGATCCAATTCTCCAGGCGTATGAACCATTGCGTGGTTGAAGTCGCTCTGGCCACTCGTCAAGAAGAGCGTATAAAGCCCCATATCTGGACGCAAAGGGCGTAAGATCTCGTTGCTTGGGAACTCCGACCATGAAAAGAGGGCAAGGTTAAAATCTTGTTCCGTTCCTGCGTAGATAAAGCCCCCTAGATTTATGCCTAAATCCATAATCCAGGAGCCATCCGTTGACATATCTCTTGTTTGGGAAAAATCCACAGCGGTCATCGCTTCTATTCTGTTTGCGATGGAAATTCCACTTTTTCCATTATCCCAGACAGCTCCTAATCTAAAACCCGCGGCTCGATCCTCAGCCAAAGCGCGCTGAACGATGGAAAATGGATCATCTGCGCAATAACACAAATCTCTTTGAGATGTTGTATCGATAATAGGCGGGATTGTATTCTTTCCTAAAAATGCTCCGATCCCATTTCTAGTATACGGTCTAATCTGTGGTAGGTACTCAATTATCCCCTTTGCGTAGAGCTCATCGATGATCTCACGGACCGATCCATTGATCGGAACAAATTGCATGTCCTCTCCAAAAGCTGGAGTGATAGGCTGCCAGAGTAGAAGCAAGTAGGGTAAAAACAATGCCAACGCACGTAGGAAACATGGCGCTTTTTTTCGTCGAGAAGGAATCAAATTCTTAGTCACGATTATAATCGTCTTCTAGCCGAATGATATCGTCCTCGCCAAAATACTCCCCAATCTGTGTCTCAATTACCACGAGGGGATCCTCGCCGACACATTCCAACCTATGCACATCGCCTGCAGAGATGAATACGTCTTCATTTCTTCGCAATAGCATTTCGCCACCATTAAGATTGACGCGACCTAGACCGTCGACGCAGACCCAATGCTCTTGACGTCGCATATGCTTCTGGAGTGAGAGTCGCTTCCCCGGAAAAACCGTAAGCCGTTTAACCTTGACACGGTCGTTTTCCAGCAGGATCGTATACAAACCCCAAGGCCTGTTTACTGTCATATGAGAATCTAAAAGAGGCGAGCGCTCGCGCCTGAGGATTTCGACAGCGTCTTTTACTTTTTGGCTTTCACCACGATGAACAAGAAGTAGCGCATCTGGAGTGTCGACGACAGCGATGTCTTGTATACCAATAAGCACGATTTTCTTTTTTTCGGCGGCCAGTATTAGGTTGTGGCTTGAGTCAATGAAGATCGGGTCATCCTCAGCAAGAATAGCGTTTTGCTTACTAGAATCGAATGCAACAGCGTATAAGGAATCAAAACTCCCCAGATCATTCCAACCAATATCACATGGCACGACTGACATGTTTTTCGAGCGTTCCATCACTGCAACATCAACGGCGATTGACGGTATTCGTTCCATTTGAGCTTTACTCGGTTCAAGAAGCGCTGCGCCACCTAACTCCTTATGAATCGCCAAGCATGTTGAGTAAACATCTGGTGCATAAAGGCGAAGCTCTTCCAGGAATGCACCAGCTTTAAAACAAAACATCCCAGAATTCCACAAATACTCACCGCTTTCAAAATAAGCTTTTGCCCTCTCAGAATCTGGTTTTTCCTTGAACATCACCACATCATTTCCGTGGTATTGAATGTAACCGTAGCCTGTTTCTGGATACGTTGGTTTTATCCCAAACACCACGATTTTCCCCTCGGAAGCGAAGGCTTTTGCTTGTTCTAACGCGGCTTTGTAAGCATCCTCATTTAGAATGAGGTGATCTGATGGTGTAACAAGTATGATTTCATCAATTTGTAAAGACATAGCAATCAGAGCGATGGCTGGTGCAGTGTTTCTTCCAACCGGTTCAAATAAGCCATTTTTCCCCTCAAAGCCTAGTTTTTTTAATTGGTCAAGGGCAATAAAGGCTTGGTCTCGATTAGCGGCGATAGCAAACGAGTCACAAATTGGGGCATTGCGCTTAACGGTTGCTTCAAACAGAGATCCTTCATCAAAAAGGGGGTAATATTGCTTAGGGAGTAGTTGCCGTGATATCGGCCAGAGTCTGGTTCCTGAACCACCGCATAATATTAGTGTTATCACTTTTTTACTCCGAATAGAAAAGATGGGAATCTTTGCCCGCACCAATGCCTAAGAATTCGTATTCCAAGGTTCGGCGTATACCGTCCTCCAGATCAATCGGTGCTCTGAAACCTGAGGTAAGTGCCTTTGAAGCAGAAAAAGCAGTGTCCGCACAAAATTTCTTTACGCGAATTCTGCTAATTGGGAATTTTTTACCGCTTATGAAAGCAAAAAAATCAAATAATGCCCCACCAAGGTAGCCCATCCAGTAAGGTATCCTAATCCAGATTGGCTTTTTTCCAAGAATTTTGCGCACGAAGGAGACTAGCCGGTTCATATCGAAATCAGGCGCATCTACATAATTGTATAAGTGCTCTCCCGAACCGCAAGTAAGCCCGTATTCAATCAAAGCAGCAATATTCTCGACGTAGCACATGCTTTTCACGTTGTCTCCGCGCCCAACCATTGCGAATAACCCAGATGCTATCTGTTGAAAAAGGTTATAAACATTGCCTCGATTTCGCTCGCCAAAAACGACGGTCGGCCTCACAATGAATAGTGAATTTATATTATTAAGAGCTAGCCACGACCTGTATTCCTTCTCAGCCTCCATCTTCGTCCGACCATAATCATTAAATGGGTGGAATGCTCCATTCTCATCGGTTCCTGGCTCCGCAAAGCCATAAACTGCGACTGAACTTGTGAAGAGAATTTTATTTATGCCAGCTATTTCCGCGGCTTTACATACGTTTCTCGCACCCATTACATTAACATCATCGTATAGACTCCGTGGCGATACATCGTCACGGTGCTCAGCGGCAAGATTAATGATAGCATTGCAGCCACTAAGACAAGATATTAAAGAAGGGAGCTCACGCACGTCGCATTTTCGAACGAACACAGGATAAAAAGCGCTTTCCGATTTGTCGAGGATCCTCACTTCATGTCCAGCATCCAACAACCTTGCTACAAGCCTCGTACCAATGAATCCTGATCCCCCGATTACAGCGATCACCATTTTTTCCTCCCTTACGGCTCCTATGGACGGGTTATTCACTTTTTAAGATTCCTATCCAATAGTCTACCATTTCATCTACGGTATTTAGAATATTCATAGATGGCACCCAACTGGTGTGATTGTGTATCTTTGATAAGTCTCCATTAACTTTTATGGTTTCACCCAAACGAACTCTAGATTGATCAACGACTATCTCGACTTTGCCAGCCTTAGCCCGATCGATCATCCTCTCAAGCAAAGCCCTGAGGCTGGAAGTTTTCCCCGAGCAGACATTGTATGATTCACCGGGCATACCTCTTTCCACGATAGCTATATAGGCTTCCACTACGTCGCGTACGTCAAGAAAATCCCTTTCGACATCAATGTTTCCTACGTTGATGATTTTCTCCTTCATTCCTAAACCAATCTCAGCACATTGCCGCGCAAAGTCGGATAATACATAATCAGACGATTGGCCTGGTCCCGTATGGTTAAAAGAACGGGTGAAGAAAGCACTAACGCCATACAGGCTCACAAAGGTTTTTCCTATCATTTCTGCAGAGATCTTCGTCGCACCGTAGATATTTTTCGGATCCAAAAGATCGTCCTCGCGATATACAATTTCTTCACCAAGTTTTTTTAAGTACTCTTCGGAGGATCCAACCACTAGCAATCGGGAACTCGAGTGTGCAAGACACGCATTAAAAAAATTAACCGTTCCTTGCACATTAACGCGCACAGCAAAAGCTGGTCGCTCATTGCAGATTCGAGGGTTCGCCAACGCTGCCAAATGATAAATCGTTTTTGGTTCTTTTTTTTCTACTAAGCTCAATACAGTTTCTGTTTCGGTGATGTCGATTTTAGAGTATTCAATCCAATCAGCCCATGGTTCTTCTTGTAAGTCAATTCCGTCAACTACGCAACCTGCATCATGCAAACGCTTCGCTAGGTATCGACCAACGAAGCCGTTGCAACCAGTTATAAGAGCCCGTTCAGCGCCCACGCGCTTCACCTTCCTGGAGATCGTTTTCCACCATCATCGTCACCAGCTGCTTGAAATCAACCTCGGGGCTCCACCCGAAAATGTTTTTAGCCTTTTCTGGATTCCCTATGAGCAAGTCAACCTCTGCGGGTCGATACCATTTTTCGTTCACAACAATCAATTGCTTTCCGCTTTTTCGATCTATCCCGCGTTCCTCAAGTCCCTTTCCCTCCCAAACGATGTCAAATCCGGCGACTCTAAATGCAATCTCGCAGAACTCACGAACCTCATGTGTCTCACCGGTAGCGATAACAAAATCGTCGGGGACCGATTGCGAGAGCATGAGATGCATCGCTCTAACATAATCGCCAGCGAATCCCCAATCTCGCTTCGATGACAGATTACCAATCTCCAAACGTTCAGCCAAACCATGCTTTATTCTCGCAACACAATGGGATATTTTTCGCGTGACAAATTCGAAACCCCTACGCGGCGACTCATGATTGAAAAGAATTCCTGAACATGCAAATAGATCATAACTTTCCCGGTAGTTTATCGTTATCCAGTGGCCATAAACCTTTGCGACGCCATATGGGCTACGCGGATAAAGCGGTGTATGTTCCGTTTGTGGAATTTCCTGAACCTTACCATACATCTCGCTTGAAGATGCTTGATAAAAACGTGCTTTAGGACAGGCCATTCGCATTGCTTCCAGCATTTTTGTCACGCCAATACCAGTATATTCCCCTGTTAGTACAGGCTCATCCCAGGAAGTAGGAACAAAACTTTGCGCCGCCAAATTATAAATTTCATCAGGTTTTGAAATTTCAAAAGCCCTTATTAGGGAATTCTGATCTAGAAGATCAGCGCATAAAAGAGTGATCTCTCCTAATATATGTTCAATTCGTTGTGTGTTAGGGGTGCTTGTCCGTCTTATTATACCAAACACCTTATACCCTTCCCTAAGAAGGTGTTCCGCTAGATATGAACCATCTTGACCTGTTATCCCAGTTATGAGTGCTGTTTTCATCTTTTCTCCTATTAGTCTAATGCCATTGGCTAATTTCGTCCTGGTTGCAAACTAGTTTTCAATAAAATAAAAACAATTCAACATCGCATCTCGTACGATACCATAAGAATAATAACGAGTGAAGTATTCCCTTGCACTTCGTCCCATTTCCTCCCTCTCAAACTTGCCTTCTTCAGATAAAAGATGGCTTATCGCTGTTATCAAATCATTTTCACTATCAGCAACTTTAATTTCCCTTCCCGTTAGCCAATTTAGCCCGATGGCCCCTTGACTTGTGGCTACTACGCATTTCCCCATTCTAAAGGCTTCTAACACTTTCGTTTGTACACCTGAACCTGAAACCATGGGGGCAACAAGCAGCTCGCAAGCCTGGAGGAATGGATCAATACTAGGAACGAATCCTGTTACCTCCACACCTGGAATACGCGATAGTGCGCGCACGGTTTTGCTAGGGTGATTTCCAACAATGAGAAATCGAACATTTGGGAAAGAACAACGTAAACGCTTAAATATTCTATTACAAAAAAAAACAGCCGCACTGACATTGGGTTCATAATTCATTTTTCCAATGAATAAAATAAAAGGTGAATCAACATGTGAAAAATGGTTTGTCATTGACGAATTAAAAGACGATTTATCAATATCGGTTAAAAAATGGGGAATAACAGTAATATCATTAGCGCCAGCATTGACTAAACTCATCCGATCTCGCTCTGAAGTAATTATTTTAATACCAAATGAACGAGTACATGCCAATTCATATCTCTGCACCCGTAATTGCTCCATTCGATAGAGTAAAGCTAAAGGACCCTTCACAACACCTTTCAAATTTTCATAATTCAGCGATATCGAATCTACAAAGTCAATTGCTATTTTTTTCGACTCGAGCCCTCGAACATATTCCGCAGTTCTTATGTGCATACAGAATATTAAATCGTAATCGGCTTGATTCTCCCGCACCCACCTCACTATTCGTGGAAATGTATAAAGATTAACTTGAAACGGCTTTGTATTTAAAAGAAAACCAATCATTAAATTAAGCAAGAATCCTAAATATCCAACTTTAAAATATTGCACTTTATTAGCGTAACGCGATATGCCTTGCATAGCTTCTTCGGATAATTTTCCGGCACCATAACAAAGCAAGTCCACCTCAAAACGTTCAGCAATTATTCGTAGATTATTCATCATTCTGATCTGTGCACCACTATAAGCTGGATATGGCACGCGCGAGCAAATGAACAGAGCCTTTTTTTTCATGCAAAGGCTCCTTTTATAGCATCCACAACGATTGATGCTGTTTTTGACCAATCGGAGTATTTATCAAGCTGATGTTTCTGCGCGGTTATCAATCCTTCGTAAGCTGAAGGTGTGAAATCTTCGATTAGCGAAGCCAATTCATCAACGTCAAGAGGATCGAACAAGCGGCCTGCCGAACCAAGCACCTCAGGAATAGATGTCCTGTTAGAAGCGATGATCGGTAATTCATTACGCATTGCCTCAAGAATTGGTATTCCAAAGCCTTCTGCCAGAGAAGGGAAAATGAAACAGGCTGCATGCTTATATAGTGACCATAAATCTTTTTCAGAGACATAGCCCGTAAACAAAACATTCGGTCCAGCATTCTTTTTAAATTTTTCAATCGATGTTAAGCTAGATACTCCCGCGATAACTAAGGGAAGAGCCGTATGAGATTTTTTATAGGCAAATATCAAATTATTTAGATTTTTAGATGGAGCATCTCCGGATACAGTAAAAAAATACCCCTTAGTGGTCAAGCCGAGAGGCAACACATTCAAACTGTCCTTCTCATCGGCAGGCTGAGGATCTATTCGAATAGGAGCATACACCGCGTCACTCCTGCCCAGTCTCTTATTTATATCGCGTTTCGAGAACATTGAATCCGTAAGCAAAACATTTATTCGATTTACACCAAGCTTGCAAACAATACTTCGATACTTTTTTCCAAGGAACTGCCTGAATCCCTTTGGATCAGGTATGTCGCGCATCAAAAAAATAAGATCGTGTATAGTCACTACCAGCTTGGTTCTAGATGACAAGAAAAGAGGAAAAGTATTAGCTGGACACCATAATGCATCAAGATTAAGTTTCGAACAAATCCGAGGAAGAGAGAATTGTTCATATAAGATAAAATCATCACTTCCTCCGATAACCACCTTCATATACTCTGCATTAAAATTCGGCACAGGTGAATGTGTGCATAGTAAAAAAAAGTCTAAACCATAATCCTGTTTTTTCAAGACTTCAACGATTGACGCAACATAACGTCCCATACCCCTTATATTCTGTTGTGCAAGCCTATAATCTATACCAACACGTAAACGATATTCACTTTTCCCTAAATCCATTTCTACATTCTCTTTCATAATTCAATTCTCATCCTTAATCCCTCCTTAAGGGCAGAAAGGAGAATAGCGCGCTTCTTCATATCAAGCCTAATCCATATTAAAAAACTACGTATAAAAAAGATAAGACAATACCAACTGCCTAGAACAGGGTAATTTTTCTTTAGAAAATAGATCGTATTTCTTGTAACATATCGTAAACTAAAATCAGAATATCTTCCACCCGTGCTACTTGAAGCAAAATGCAGAATTGAAATATTTGGTATATAAATAATTTTGTGCCCTAGCTTCTTTGCTCTAATAATGAAGTCCGGATCGTCAAGATACACGAAATAACGCTCATCCATCTTAATGTTCAAGCAAATATCGATCGGTAAAGCCAAAAAAGCTGTACCCGCATAACCAACTATCCTATCGTTACCAACTTTTTTTTTGCTATATTTCGCATAGTTGTAATGCCACGGCACTCCACGAAGCTTGCTAAAGCAACCACCTTCATAATAGGTTTTTTCTCCATCTCCGAAAAGTATTTTTGGTGCTATAATAGTCCCAGGATACTGAATGCTTTTTTCAACTATTCTTTGAAAAACATCTGGTTCGAATGTCATGTCATTATTACAGAGAATTAAAAAATCACAGCCATCCGCAATAGCCAAGGATATCCCCTGATTATTTGCGGCGGCTACTCCTAAATTACTTTTGTTTTTAATAAGGATAAATTTATCGGTAACAGCAAATTTTTCTAAAATGGGAATACTAGAATCGTTGGAAGCATTGTCAATGAAATAAGCAATATAGTCGCTATATGTTTGCTTTTGTAGACACGAAATGAATTCCTCTAAAATAATTCCTCCGTTGTATACGACGGTCACAACCCCGATTTTCATCCCACCCTTCCATTATGGTAGTTTTGCTTGAACGCACACCATATTTCTACAACTAAAAATAAAGCCACTATGTAAATAGCAGAAAAAAATGCCTCATTTATTGCCTGGTCTGGTCCTAGAATTGATTGGAAATTTTTCATATAGAGAAATACACAAAAAACAAAACCAATTGATCGAACTTTAAATGACCTAGTTGCACGAGATAATAAGCCAACTCCAGCTCCAGTTAAAGCAGACAAACCAATCGAGCCC
>JBGSOB010000062.1:0-36986 GCA_041739325.1 Treponematales bacterium | reverse complement strand
TTGCCCAAGTCCAAGAGGAATTGGAAACGGCCGGCGTTATTGATCCCCTCACCACCCTCTACAATCGCATGGAAATGTCCAAGCGCATCAAGCAAGAGAAGAACCGGGCCGACCGTAGCGTGGCGGTTGGTGAGCCCGGCTTTGCGCTCCTTATCATAGACCTTGAGGGCTTCCGCGAAATCAATTCCAGCTACGGCATGGAAGCCGGCGACAAACTCTTAAAGCGCTTTGGGATTTTTCTCAAGGCATCGGTTCGCGCCTACGACGTGGTAGGGCGCTTTGGCGGAGACGAGTTCGCCGTCATTCTCCCCGGGGCGACCAAGGATCAAGCCAGCAGGATTGCCAAAGAGATACTGGAAAAACTTGGCACATGGACGGATTTCCGGCGGGAGCTTTCCCGCCTTTCGGGCAAAAGCGAGGAAGAGCTTTCCAAGCTTGAGCTTGATTGCTCTATCGGCATCAGCGACTACCGCTCCCAGGGGCGGCGCTCGACGCATAACGCGGACGTAGTGACAAGCCGCGCCGAGTACGCCCTCTACCGCGCGCGCCGCTCCGGTAAGCGCCGCTACTTTGCCTGGGGCGGGGAAAAGGAGAAGGGCGATGCCTGAATCGATGCGTCGTCTTTTGGAGCGTCAGGAATCCCAGCATTCATTTCTTTCTAGCTTGGAGCAGCGTTTACGGGTCTTCTTGGCCGCCTACCGCCGCCTCCTCAAACAGTGCAAGCGCCTGAGCGCCCAACTTGAAAAGCGTGACGAGGAGTTGGCGGACGCTGAAAACCGCGTGGGAGAATTGAGCCTTGAATACCAAAGGGCGCGGGACAGGGAAAAGAGCGTGCTTGAGGGGCTCTTGCCGGAGAGCATTGCCGAGGCGGTGGCGGAAAACCCGCGTCAATTGATAGCGGAAGACTACGAAGCGGCATCCGTCCTCTCGGCGTCCATGGTGGATTTCGACAAGGTTACCGCCGGCTTTTCCGCCGTCAAACTGGTGGAAAGCCTGAATCAGCTTTTTTCGGTTTTTGACGTAATGGTCCTTGAGCGCGGCCTGGTGCGGGTGCGTTCCACCGGAGATTCCTATATGTGCGTAGCCGGCGCTCCCAGCCGCCGCCAAGATCACGCTCAGCAAGCGGCCGATCTTGCCCTCGAGATGATGGCCATAGTGCGGCGCCTCCGCCTGGAGGAAAGGAATCCCCTAAGCATGCGCATCGGCATCCATTGCGGCCCCCTCATTGCCGGGGTTATTGGAGAGCGGCGTCCGGCTTGGGACCTCTTTGGGCCAACGGTTAAGCGGGCCCTCCTTACGCAAGAGAGCGCCCCGGCAGACTCTATCCAGATAAGTTCTGAGTTCAAGGCCCTGCTGGGAGATGGCTACGCCTTCAGCCCCGTAGCGAAGCAGATGGATACAGGGGAATCCGGGCTCTGGATTCTCCACGGCCGCAGGCCTTGAGGGCCGCGAGGAATCCGGCTACACTTCCGGCCACAGCTATGAAGAATGAAACAACCATAGACCCCGACGCCGCCATTCGCTTAGCGGCTGACTGCGGCAGCCTCGTGCTTGAAAACGGGGGCGAAACCTACCGCGCCGAGGAATGCATGACAGCTATCGCCCTTGCCTATGGGGGCCGTGAACCAGAATGCTTTGCCATACCCACCGGCGCCATGTTTTCCATGAACGACGAACAGGGTAGGGTTCACAGCCTCATCGTCCGCATCAAGCGCCGAGCTACCGACATGGGAACCCTCGCCCGCGTCAATGCCCTGCGCAACGCCGCGGTAAGCGGCAATCTTGGCTTTCAGCAGGCCTGCCAAGAGGTACAGGCTATCACGGCGGCAGCCCCGCCGGCATTAGCCCCCGAGCTCCTGGGGGCCGCTTGCGTCGCCGCCTTCTTTTGCCTTCTTTTCCATGGCGATTGGCGGGGAGCCTTGGTTTCCGCCTTCCTAGGCTTCTGCCTCAAGGCAAGCTTGCGCATCTTTTCCGGCAAGCTCCTCACCGACTTCCTCCTCAATGTTTTGGGAGGCTTCCAAGTGGCACTCTTGGCCCGCATCGCCCTAGCCCTCCTCCCTGGGCTTTCCATAGACTCCGTCATCATTGGAACCCTCATGCTCCTTGTGCCGGGAACCCTTATCGTCAACGCAATCCGCGATATCATTGCCGGAGACCTCGTGGCTGGGGTTGCCCGCTCGGCGGAAGCCCTTATGTCGGCGGCGGCCATATCCCTGGGAACAGCCCTGGGCATTAAGCTTGCCTCCATCATCCCTGGACTGGGAGCTTAGGATGCTCATATCAATCGTCTGGGCCCTCATGGGCACCCTCGGCTATGCCCTGGTATCGCGCATGCGCGGCAGCGACCTCATCATCGCCGCCTTTGGCGGGGCTATCGCCTGGGCTGCCTATATCCTCCTCAGCGACTTTACCCAGATGGGGATTTTCGCTTATTTGGCCGCCGCCCTCGCCGCCGGCAGCTACGCCGAGCTCATGGCGAATTTGAGAAAAAAACCGGCCACTATCTACGCCATACCCGGGGTCATCTCCCTCGTGCCGGGGGGTGGGATGTACTTTACCCTTTCCGCCGCCCTCGCCGGAGAGGGCCCGCGCGCAGCCTCACTCGGGCTGGAAACCCTTCTTATCGCCGGCATGATCGCCGCCGGTATAGCCATCAGCTCCGCCTCTGCCCGCCTTGCCGGGGAATGGGCGGAGCACTACCGGCGTAGGCACACCAGACATGGGGATTGAGGCGGCGGCGCTTCCCGTCGGCGAGGCCCTTGGGCGAATAGCCAGGGAGTTTGAAAGCGCGGGCATCCTCATTCTGAGCGCGGAAGCGGGAGCCGGAAAAACGACCCTCGTGCCGCCGGGGCTTTTGGAAGCAGGTTTGGGGCGGCGGGGTAAGATTTTAGTGTTGGAGCCGCGGCGCATTGCCGCCATACAAGCGGCGGCCCGCATTGCCGAGCTTCTGGGGGAGGAGCTAGGCGGCCGTGTGGGCTATAAGGTACGCGGCGAGGGGCGCGAATCGGGCTCTACGCGGATTCTCTTCTTAACCGAGGCCCTTCTTACGCGTTTTATCCAAGAAGACCCCGAGCTCTCGGGCGTCGATATCCTTATCTTTGACGAATACCATGAGCGCTCCATCCATACCGACCTTGCCCTTGCCCTGGCCTTGGAGGCAAGGCTCCTGCGCCCCGAGCTCAAGCTCCTCATCATGTCAGCTACCCTAGACGCCCAGGCGCTTTCCGCCTTCATCAAGTCGCATCAAGGTAGAAAGCCTGCTCTTATCGACGTTCCCGGCCGAGCCTTCCCGGTAGATATATTTTACCGCCCCCTGCCCCGCCGCGGCCGCTTTGAGGAAGAATACGCCCAGGCCTTACTGGGGATAGCCTCTGAAACGGAGGGGGACATCCTCGCCTTCCTCCCCGGCCGCGCCGAGATCGAGCGGGTATCCGCCGCCCTGCGCCTTGAGTGGCGTGGCCCTGCCGCGCTGCCGGAGATACTCATCCTCCACGGGAGCCTCGACGTAGCCCAGCAGCGCCAGGTAGTCCGCGGGCCGGATAACTCAAAGGCTGCTGCGCCGCGCCGCATCATTTTAAGCACGAGCATTGCCCAAACGAGCCTTACCATACCGGGCATCAAGGTGGTTGTCGACTCCGGCCTCAATCGGCTCTCGCGCTTTCACCTTGGCTCGGGCATGGACCGCTTGGTCACGGAAAGCGAGAGCCGCCGCGACGCGGTCCAGCGCGCTGGGCGCGCCGGGCGCTTGGGGCCGGGTAGGGCGTATCGCCTCTGGGCTGAAGCGAACCAGCTTCCGGAAGAAACCGAGCCGGAGATTCTTCGCGCGGATCTTTCAGCCCTCGTGCTGGAGGCCTGCATCTGGGGCGCGCGCGGCCCAAAGGCCCTCCCCTTCCCAAACCCTGCCCCCAGCGCAGCCTGGCAGATAGCGTCCTCCTTGCTTGAGGATTTAGGCCTGATAGACGCCGAAGCCCGGGTTCTTGATCTGGGAAAGCGCTGCGCCCGCTTAGGCCTCTCTCCGCGCCTGGGCGCCATGGTAGTAAGCCAGGGCTCTCCCCTGGCCGCAGCATGCGCCGCCCTGCTGGAAGAAGGAGACCATCCGGCAATGCGCGGCGACGCAAACTTCAGCCTCAGGCTTGAGTCCCTGCGCTCGGGAAATTCAGCGGAGAGGGCTTGGCGCGAGAGGGTTCTCAAAGAGGCGCGCAGGATATGCAAAGCGGCGAATATCAAACAAATGGATTGGAGCCCTGGGGACGAGGGCTTGGCGGGCTCCTGCCTCCTGTCAGCCTACCCGGATAGGCTATGCCGCCTCCAAGCTGGAGGCAATTACCGCTTTCCCAGCGGCCGCGAGGCGCGGCTGGGAGGCATGGGCCGCGGCACGGGAGCGGGTAGCTTGGAAGGCCGGGAATGGCTTGTGGCGCCTGAGGTCGATTCAGGCGAAAGCTTAGGGCTTATCCACCTAGCCGCCTCCCTCGAAACGGAAGAAGTTGCCGCCTTAGTATACCCGCGGGCAGAGGCAGGCTTTAGCCTTGAATGGCGGCTCTGGAGCCCCCGTCCGCGTCGCGAGCTTCTGCTGGGTAAGCTTTCGCTCGGAAGCCCTTCCTTAGGAAGCCCTTCCAAAGGAAGCCCTTCCTTTGCCAAAAACTCCAAGGCAGGCGGCACGAGCGCTGAGCTTGAGACAGAGGCGCGGCAGGCAATCCTCGATAGTATCGCGCAACGCGTTGAAAAAGAGGGGCTTGTTTGTTTACCCTGGTCGGAAAGCGCGCTCTGCCTGCTTGAACGCGCCCGCGCCCTCTCGAGCGCCGTGGAAGGCCTCCCCGCCCTCGACGAGTCTGCCATGGCCGCCTCCATCAAGGACTGGCTCTTTCCCTTTTTGAATTTAAGCAGGCTTGGGCAGAGCCAAGGGGCACTGCCGCCCGTCATAGACGCAGAAGGCCTTTCCCAGGCCCTTGCCTTCCTCCTGAATCCCTGCAGGGCGCGGATCGAGCGTGAAGCACCGGAGAGCGTCAGCCTGCCTACCGGCGCCCAGCGCCGCCTTCTCTACGGAGAGGGAGATCAAGCCATTCTCGAGGCGCGGGTGCAAGAGCTCTTTGGCCTGACGGAACAGCCTCGAGCGGCAGGCCGGCCCATACTGATTCGGCTCCTTTCTCCCTCCGGCCGCCCGGTGCAGAGCACATCCGATATAGGCGGCTTTTGGAAAAACTCCTATCCTGAAGTGCGTAAAGAGTTGCGTGGCCGCTATCCAAAACACTATTGGCCGGAGGATGGGGAAAGGGCCCAGGCTACATCCCGGGCAAAGCCGCGCGCTAGCTAGGCCTAGAGATCTTCCTGTTCGTCATCAATGACCGGCAAACACCCGGAGAGCAACTCTTCAGCCTCGGCGGAGAGTTCGGCGAACTGCACCCCATAGCCGTAGTGACCCTGCTCAAGCTTACGCATCCAGGTAACCCGCCCGCGCGCGCTCAAGTTTTCCTCGGAGGCGTCCAGAGCCTTAAACTCCAGGGCAAGAAGCTGGTCCAGCTCCAACTTAGCCTTGCACTCGAATTTCACCCCGCCCTTAGAGACATTTTGGGTAATGATATCGCGGGCAAGCTCCAAGGTCGTTTGGCTAGCCTTCCCCTCAGAGTCGGCAAGGATGCTGAAACTCAAGGACCAGGAACGCGGGTAGCGGTCATGGAGCCTGCGCTCGGAGACAGCTTGCAAGACCCTGTCCTTGCCGGCGAATTTAGCGCGGTAGAGGGCCTTATCCGCAGCAGAGACTATCTCCAGCACCGATGCCCCCGTCTCTGGGAAGGTAGCCGTGCCGCCGGAGAAGCTTATCCGATGTTCCTTGAAAAACTCGTTTTCCTTCAAGTTTAAGCGGGCACGCTCGGCAAACTTAATGGCTCCGGCGCCGCATGTCTCCGGCAGGACGATGAGGAATTCTTCTCCCCCGTAGCGGCAAACCACGTCCTCTTCGCGCACAACCTCGCGTAAAAAGCGCGCCAGCTCCTTGAGAACCTGGTCCCCGAAGACATGGCCGCGGGAGTCGTTGAGCCGCTTGAAATCATCGATGTCGAGGATAAAAACCGAGAGGCATTTTCTGTAGCGGGCGCAGCGGTTGAATTCCTTCTTAAGGCTCATCTCCATATAGCGGCGGTTGAATACCCCGGTGAGGGAATCCACCATGGCCATGCGCTCCGTCTGCTTAAAAACATGGATCTCAATGAGGAGGGGAGTCTTGAGGATGCGGTTGATGTTGGTAAAGTAGTCTACGATAGTGAGGTGGATGCCTACCTTTCTCTCAAGGCGCTGCGAGAGCGCCGTGGCGTGGTCGACGATGCGCTCCCAATGCCCCACGGCTTCCTTTTCCTCGAACTCAAGGTGAACGAATATCTCAAGCAGTGAGGAGAAAAAACGGTCGGAGCGGGTCTCCTCGCGGGAGAGCTCCGCCATCTGGGCCTGGTAATAGCAACGATTGGCGGGGTCTTCAGTGGCGATAAGGGCCGAAATACGCTCTTTGAGCGCTTCCAACTTTTCTTGAGAATCCATATTCTTATCCATAGGCGTCCAGTATAGCATGATTTTTGCTTTCCGGCGGCAAAGGTCTTGGAAAAAAGCCGCGCGCGGGGTAGCCTCTATCCATGAGCGCGTTCAAACCTAGAGCCCAGCTTCTCATCCCCTGCGTCTTAAGCCTTTGGCTGAGCCCTCTTGCCGCCCAAGACACTACCCGCGCCTATCAGGGTGAAGGCCCGCTTAGGCTTGAACTTGCCCCCGCAGGGGCAGACCGCGCCCTGCTTGAGTCTATTCTCAGGCAGGCTGAGCCCCAACTCGTCGTGGAGAGCATCAGCAGTCTGGAGATCCCGCCACAGCTGACATCACTGAGCCAAGCAGAACGATTTCTCCGCTACGGGAATAGCCTTCGCTCAATCTCCAGCCTCAAGGGCATAGAATATTTTTCCCAAAGCCTGGGTAAAAAGCGGGTCCTCTTTCTGGAAAGCTACCTTATTCCCGGTCCGGATGGCGGGGAGATGCAGAACGACCCCTGGCTCGATAGCCTGCCGCCGCGGCAGATCCTCTACGCAAGGCAAAAGGAAGCGGTATTCGGACTGAGCATCATGCGCCTTGATTACCGCAGCGGCCCGGCATCCCTCATCCTCAGCATGGAGAATGAGAATCCGCTCTGGCTTGGGCCCATGCGCGTAGCCAAGGCAGGGGAATTCTCAACAATTTTGTGGCTGAGCGAAGACTCAGGGCGTATCCAAGTCTACGCCCTGGCCTTGCTTAAAGAACTGCCGCTTAAAATCTTAAGGGCAAAAGTGAGCCAATCCTTCTCCAACCGCGTGGCGGCCTTGAGCGACTGGTTTAGGAGCGGATTATACGCTCTGCCAGGAGAACCGCGTTAAGCACTCCCTGCTTGCCTATACCCATGGTGGCCACCGGCACGCCCTTGGGAAGCTGCAAGATGGAAAGCAGGGCGTCCATACCGGCCATCTGCCCGGAAATCAAGGGGATGCCGATAACAGGCTTCTTCACCTGCGAGGCCACGACGCCGGGCAGGGCGGCGGCTAGGCCGGCGGCGGTAATCATTACCTTAAAGCCAGACTCGTTCTCGCTGAGGTAGGCCAGGAGCTCAGGCAGGTTGCGATGGGCAGAAAGAACCTTGAGCTCAAAGCTCATTGATTTTTCCGTCATGAGGTCCAGCCCCGGCTGGATAGCCTCCTTGTCGGACTCGGATCCGATGATAAAAAGCACGTCTTGCATATCACAACCCCCTGTAAAATTTTGAACCAATATCTTGACGGAACCAGGCGCCGGGGAACTTCACCCTCTTGGCCGCTTGGTAAGCGACAGCGTTGGCCGACAGCATTTCTTCCGCCAGCCCCACCGCGGTAAAACAGCGCCCGCCCCCGGTTAAGAGGCGGCCCTCCGCGTCGCGGCCGGTGTTGGCGTGAAAGACAAGGCAATCTTTGAGGTCGGAGAGGTCGATATCCTCAACCGCCAAGGCCTTGGGATAGGAGCCGGGATAGCCGGGCGCGGCTATCACTACCCCGACGGCGCTTCTGTCCGAGTATTTGAGCTGGAGGCCTGAGAGCTTGCCTTGGGCAACGGCCTCGGCTAGGTCGGAAAAATCGCTCTCAATGAGGGGCAAGAGGGACTGCGTCTCGGGGTCGCCAAAACGCACGTTGAATTCCAAAAGTTTGGGGCCGGCGGCGGTAACCATGATGCCGAAAAAGAGAACCCCGCGATACGCCAAACCTTCCTTGCGCATACCGGCAAAGCAGGGAGCGATAATTTCCCGCTCCACCCTCTCCATCAGGGCCTTGTCGGCGCAGGGAACCGGGCAGATGGCGCCCATACCCCCGGTGTTCGGCCCTTGGTCACCCTCTTTCGCTTTCTTATGGTCTGCGCAGGGAGGCATGCTCAGGTGGCCGTGCTCGTCGCAGAGGGCAAAGACGGACATCTCCCAGCCAGTGAGGAATTCCTCCACCACCACCTCGTCTTCCTTGAGAATATCCAATCCGAAGGCAAGGGCCTCTTCACGCGCATTCGTTTCCAAAACGCCCTTACCGGCTGCCAAACCGCTTTTCTTGATAACGATGCGGCCTTGGGGCTCTGCGCCCTTGGGTGCCTTCTTAAAAAAGCCCTCAATGTAGGCGGTGAAGGCCTTTTCCTGGCCCGTCTTGAATTGGGAGCTGGCGGCGCAAGGAACTCCCCATGCCAGACAGCGATCGCGCGCAAAGGCTTTGGATGATTCGAGGCGGGCAGCTTCTGCCCCCGGCCCAAAAACGGCAAAGCCTGAGGCGCGCAGATCATCCGCCAAACCCAGTGCCAGGGGGCCTTCAGGGCCTATGAATACAAGGTCCACCCCGCGCTCGCGGGCGGCGGCCACGACAGCCACCTTGTCGTTCATGTCCATGTTCAGGTTTTCCGCTAAACCTTGGGTGCCGGAGTTTCCCGGCAGCACGCAAAGGCCGGTTATGCGCCTCGATTTTGAGAATTTCCAGGCAATGGCGTGTTCTCGCGCGCCGTTGCCGATAACCATCACGTTCATGCAGCTGCTCCTGTCGGCGCCTCTTCGGCCACGTATTAAAAGTTAGAGAGCAAGTCGCTTACGACCTGCGGATACCAAAGATGCTCAAGCTCGTGTATTTTACGCTCCGCTTCCTCAAGAGTCATGGTGCTTTCTCGAGAAAAGGATTTTTGCAGAATGATCTTGCCGCTGTCCATGCCCTCGTCAACGTAATGTATGGTAATGCCCAGCTCGCCGTCATGAGAGCGGAACGATGCCTCAATGGCGTGGGCTCCCGGATGCTTAGGCAAGAGCGAGGGGTGGATGTTCACGAGCCGTCCCGCCCATGCGGAAACAAAGCGCGCAGAGAGCATGCGCATAAAACCGGCTAAGGCGATACATTCAGCGCCCTGCTCGCGGAGGTAGTCTTCTATCTCAGCCTCGGCATCTTCCTTGGGCCGCCCCTTATAGCTTACCAGGCGGCTAGGAATGCCTAGCTTGGCGGCGCGCTCCAGGGCGTAGGCGCCGGCTTTATCACAGACGAGGCAGGCAATTTGATGATTGCCGCCATCCTTGAGGAATTCGGCAAGGGCCTGAAAATTACTGCCGGAACCGGAGGCCAGAATTGCGAGCCTTGCCATGACGTCTCCTAGGGCCTGTAGGGATGGGCGCCGTTAAAGCAGGCGTAACAGTATTCGCTTTGGGAGCTGCCCACGCATTCGCGCAGCTTTTCTTCCGGAAGGAAGAGCACCGAATCCGCGCCGATTTCCTGGGCGATCTCTTGGGGCGTCATGCGGTTGGAGATAAGCTCTTCACGCGTGGGGATATCGATGCCGTAGTAGCAGGGCCAGTGAATTTCAGGGGATGATAGCCGCAAGTGGACCTCGGCGGCCCCGGCCTCCTTGAGTAGGCGCACGATAATCTTTGAAGTGGTGCCGCGCACCAAGGAGTCGTCTATCATGATGACGCGCTTGCCGCGCACTACCTCCGGCACCGGCTGTAGTTTCATGCGCACGGCAAGCTCGCGCCGCTGTACGGTGGGCATGATGAAGGAACGCCCGGCGTAATGGTTGCGCGAAAGCCCAAAGTCAAAAGGCAGCCCGGCGCGGCCTGCGTAACCGATGGCGGAAACGTTGCCCGAATCCGGCACCGGAATGACGACGTCGCCCTTTACCGGGTCGATATCGGCCAAGGCGGCTCCCAAGCGCCGGCGCAGCCCGTACACGCTCTCGCCGAAAACGCCGGAGTCCGGCCGCGCAAAATAGATGAGCTCAAAGACGCAGGAAGAGCAATGGGCAACCTTGCGGTCCAAGAAGAAGCTCGACTCTCCCTCAGGCCCCACGCTATAGACCTCGCCCGGCTTAATCTCGCGGCAATCCCCGGGGCCGGAGAACTGCACGGCGCAGGTTTCGCTGCCTACCAAGGTGGCGTCGCCGGAGCGGGCTAGATAGAGGGGGCGGAAACCATCGGGGTCGCGCAGGGCATAGAGCCTACCCTTCCAGACCATGACGATGGAGAAGGCGCCTTCCAGCCGGCCAAAGGCCTCGCGAATGATCATTTCCGGGTCGCTCTGCTTGGAACGGCTCATCAGGTGGAGAATAAGCTCGGTGTCGCTCGTCGCCTGGAAGATGGCGCCTTCAGCGGAAAGCTCGGCCTTTAAGCGCTCGGAGTTGGAGATGTTGCCGTTGTGGGCTATGGCGATATCGCCCTTATTGCAGTTTACCAGAAGTGGTTGTGCGTTACGCGCCCCGGAGCCGCCTGAGGTGGAATAGCGGGTATGGCCGATCCCTAAGCGCGAGGGGTGCTTGGCGCCCACAAAACGCCCCAGCACGGAAGATACCATGCCAGAATCCTTAAAGAGCTCCAAAGGCCCGCCTTGGCCGTTTTCATAACAGATACCCGCACCCTCTTGACCGCGATGCTGAAGGGAAAACAGCATGTAGAAGAGGCGCTCAGGCAGGTCTATCGGCTGCGGGGACCATATCCCGGCGATGCCGCAGTAGTGGCCTAAGTCTTTATCGTTTTCCGTGGGGGGATTGCTGTGCGGGTTCACGGCTACCTATAACACGAAGCCCAAGCCGAGGTCAAGGCGCGACAGCCTCTCACGCGGGGGCCCTAAGCCTGAATCGGCTTAAGGCCCGTCTTTTATTCAGGCGCCTGAGTGCGCGATGGCCGCCTTGATGAAGTCCCGGAAAAGAGGGTGGGGATGGATGGGGCTGGATTTGAATTCCGGGTGGAACTGAACACCGATGCCCCAGGGATGGGAGGGCCACTCGACAGACTCCACCAGGGCGCCGTCAGGGGTATTGCCTGAAATGACTAGCCCGGACTTCTCAATGTCCTCGCGGTAAATATTGGAAAACTCGTAGCGGTGCCTGTGCCTCTCCCAGACGGAGTCAGCGCCGTAGGATTCGCGAATCCTGCTGCCCGCGCGCAAAATGGACTCGCTCTTGCCCAGGCGCATCGTCCCGCCGTAGTTTTTCACGCTTTCCTGCTCCTCGAGCAGGGAGATAACCGCGTGCTTGGTTTCACGCTCGAATTCGGAGGAGTCGGCGTCCGACCAGCCGAGCACGCCGCGCGCCCAATCTATTACCATGATCTGCATGCCCAGGCAAATGCCGAAGAGTGGAATTTTTTTGACGCGGGCATAGCCGGCGGCGGCGATCATTCCCAAAATTCCGCGTTGGCCGAAACCACCGGGAATGAGAAAACCATGGATATCCTTAAAGATGGCGTCTGGGTCGGCCCCTTCCTCCTCCAAGAGGGAGGAGTCAATCCGCACAAGCTCTACCCGAGCGTCGTTGGCTATGCCGCCGTGATAGAGGGCCTCGAAGATGGACTTGTAGGAATCCTCCAAATCCATGTACTTGCCCACTACCGCTATGCGCACGTGGCGTTTGGGATTCTTCGCTCTCTCCACCATCTTGCGCCAGGCGGAAAGGTCTGAGTGCCGGCTCTCTATGCCCAGCTTGGCGAGAATGATGGAATCCAAGCCCTGGGCGTGGAACATGAGGGGTATCTCGTAGATCGTCGGACGTATGTCGTGGGCTGAGATGACGGACTCGAACTCAACGTTGGTAAAGCTGGCTATCTTGCGCCGCATAGACTCGTCCACCTGGACGCCGGCGCGGCAAATGAGGATGTCGGGCTGAATGCCCATCTCCTGAAGTTCCTTGACCGAGTGTTGGGTGGGTTTTGTCTTGAGCTCCCCGCCGGACACCTCGGGGATGAGGGTGACGTGGATGGCCAGTGCGTCGCGACGGCCTACCTCGTGGATGAGTTGGCGAGCAGCCTCCAAGAAGGGGATGGACTCGATATCGCCCACCGTTCCGCCAATTTCAACGATTGTGACGTCAACGTCAGGGTCGCGGCCGGGCTCAAGCACGCGGTTTTTTATCTCGTCGGTGATATGGGGAATGACCTGAACGGTGCGCCCCAGGAAACGCCCTTCCCGCTCTTTGTTAATGACTTCTTTGTAGATCTGCCCGGTGGTGATCGAGTTGGCCCGGGAAAGGGGGGAGTGGGTAAAGCGGGCGTAATTGCCCAAGTCCAGGTCGGTCTCGGCCCCGTCGTCGGTGACGTAGACCTCGCCATGTTGATAGGGGCTCATGGTGCCCGCGTCGACGTTGATGTAGGGATCTATCTTGATCATACGAACGTTGAAACCGCGGCTCTCCAAGAGACAGCCGATGGATGACGCGGTAACGCCCTTGCCCAGTGAAGAACAGACCCCGCCCGATACGAAAATGAGCTTCTTCATGGGATTTCATTATCTCGGCTTTGGGGCGTCAAGGTCAAGGAAGCCCCGCCTCCCGCCACTGCCTAAAAAACAAGCAGTGGCCATAAATCCCTAGGAAGCCTTGTGGCGCTTGACGAGCTTGGCGTAGCGTCGGTCCGCCTCGGCGGCGGCCGGAAGATCCCCCAACTCCCGGCAGGCGTCGGCGAGGTTATACCAGGCATCGGGATAGTCGGGGTCGGCCTCAAGTGCCTTCTGAAAGCAGTCCCGAGCCTCGGCATAGGAAGCGGCGACAAAGCGTAAAACGCCGAGGTTGTTCCAGGCCTCGCGATGTGCCGGCACGAGGCTAAGGGCTTGGAGGTAGGCCGCCTCTGCATCCTCCTGTCGACCGGCTTCATAGGCTAATAAGCCCTTCAAGGCTAGGGCGTCGGCGCGTAGACTGAGTGAAGCATCCGAGGGAATGCGGGCAAGGACGGCCTGTGCCCGTTCCGGTCGTCCGCTGGCCCTGAGGGCGGCGGCAAGGTTAAATTCCAGCTGGATCCAAAGCGGCTCAAGGCTGAGGGCCTTTTCCAGGGCCAGGACAGCATCCTCGCCCCGCCCCGTTGCTAAATATGCCGCCGCGCGGGCATTGAGGGCGGCGGCCTCCGTGGCCGCGTCTGACTGTGACATAGCTCCCTCCTCATGGGCGGAGGCCCAGTATCCTTCCCTAGAGCCGAAAGAGTTTTTTCAGGCTGGCCCGTTTGGTGATACGGTAATGCAGATAAAAAAGAAAACCGGCAACGGGAATGCCCGCCGTGGCAACTACGGCCGACCAAGAAAGAAAAAAGCTTGGCGCGTAATTCAGGTTAAGAATAGCCTCAATGCCCAGGCATAGCAGGGAGATGCCCAGCAAGACAAGGGCTATCACGTTAACCCCTTTGCGCTTGGATGCCGCCGTTAGCACGATGCAACCAAGGCTAAGCCCTTCAACCAAGAGCACGATGGGCATACCAACCCAAAAAAACCAGGACAGTCCCTGGGTTAATAGGTCAAGTAAAAAAATAAAGATAAGGCTGGCAGGGGCGAGAACGGCAAAGATCAACCAGGGATAGCGGATAAGGATGAAGGGAGTACACACTAAAAGCCAGAGATAGCACAAGGAAACCACCGGAAAGAGGGACCAGGATATCCTTTGGTCCATGAGAAGTTCCACGGCAAGCACCACGAAGCAGGCTATGAGGGAGCAGACGGAGTAAACCTCCAAGAAAATCTTACGCTTATCGTGACCGGTTAAGTCTTCAAAGTTCTCCGGGTCCAAGGTATGATCCGGGTAGGCGAAGCCGCTTGTCGCGCTATCCCCCTCCGAGGAGATGGTCTCGCGGCAGAGGGGGCAGTGCTTGGAGCCGGAAGCGAGTTCGACGCCGCAGTTAGGGCATATAGGCATAGTCACCTCACATATTCGATTCAATGCTTGCCGTCAGGCCCAGGGCCGCCAGGCGGGTAAAAAAGAGCCGTTCGACCTCGGTGGAAGCGGCTAGGGAACCAAAGCAGATGTAGAGCTTATCCTTCCAGCTTACGACGTTGGCGTTCGTCTTGCAACGGCGGCTGGGGGCGGGGATGAATTCAAAACGCTCAACCAGTCCATCCAAAGGCGGCGGAAGGTCTACCGGTCCTAGGTTGGAAATAAAGCCAGATATCGTGTCTTCGCCAAGGCGCTTGTAAACCAGATGGGCCGCCAGGCCCTTGAGGAAGAGGGGCAAGGCCCGAACCAGGAGGGTTCGCCCCCCGCCGACATTGCGCGCTATCTGCATCGATATGTTTTTTTCGTGAACCTCGGCCTGCATATAGTGGTGAACCCGCTTGCATATCTCCGGGAACTCGTAGAAGCCAAGCCGAGTGTCCAGGCTGGGAAGGACATAGAGGGAAAAATTCCGCATCGTTTTAGAGGGAAAGAGACGGCGTAGGTTCACCGGAACCTGCACGGCTATTTGGGGATGCATGCCGCGGCGCACCGGGGCCGGCAAGGCGTAGAAGACATCCTGAAGGCAGGCAAAGTAGACGGCAACCAGAAATTCAGTCAGGGATGCCCCGTACTCTTTGGCCTTGGCCATCGTTGGGGCCAGGGGCAAAATTCCGGTAGTCACCCGGTATTGCCCCGGCAAAAGGGGGATGGCGGGGAATTTAAAGGCTTTTTTCTCCGTCTCTGCCCAGGGCACCGTATCCTTGAAATACATATTAAAGGCGTCCTGAGACTCCTCAGGCTCAGGCTTCTCGCCGGGGCGGAAGATACCCTTGGAATCGGGAGTCTCGATGCCCTGGAGGCGGTAATACTCCATGATGACGGCCTTGAGAAAGCCCAGCGCCCCGGCCCCATCCGTCAATACGTGGCAAAATTCGGCCGCGATGCGCGACTTGTAGGCCCGCACGCGGAAGAGAAATCTGCCGCGGCGCCGCACATGCATATTCAGGCAGGGGTACTTTGAGTCCGCCACCGGCTCGATGGAACGCCCGCGCAGTGGCTCAAGATAGTACCAGAAGAAGCCGCGGAGAAGCTCAACCAAATAGTAAGGAAAGCGCGGGCCTATGTTGCGCAAGGCCTCTTCAAGGACGGGAAGCTTGATGGTTTCCTTGAGGGTAACAGAGACCCTGAAGACAAGGGTGACCGTTCGGTCGGCCAAGGCGGGCATGAAACTCGCGGCGTTGTCCAGAACGTACCAGGGCTCTTCCGGAGACCCCTTCTGGGTCCGAGCGAACTTTTCGTTTATCTTTTTTCTGTTGCTGGCCGAAATTTCAGGCATACTCTTAAGAGTAATACAAAGTGGTCGCTTGGAACAGTGAGACTTGACGAATTTTCCACCAGCGTGCTACCATTTAGCTATCAAGTATGGAAAGGGGTCGATATGGAAAAGCTTGAATCGATGATCGAACAAGAAACCGAGACCGATTCCAATCTGGATTGCGTTGAAACCGGCAAAATCTACTGCGCCAACTGCATTCACTGCAAACTCGTTCCCGCGCCCTCGAACTCAGCCAACCAGTTCTACCTCCGCGTCCGCTGCGACGCCGGGAAGTGGCGCAAGAAGCTCGGCGAGGAGAAAACATACAAGTACTTCACCGTCGCCCGCCGTTCCATCCCGCACTGCGAGTCCTACGAGGACATGGGCGACTCGCGCGAATTCATCCGCGACCTCAAAAAAAGCCTGCCGATGCGGGATGAGCCAGTCCGTCGCTCATAAGGGAAAGCCATGACAATCAAAAGATCTTCACGCCCCGGAGCCGGCCTTTGCGCCCTCATCCTGTGCCTCTTAACCCTAGCCTTTGCCTTGTCCTGCGCAGGACTCCCCAAGGACGCAGATATCCCCGCCGGGGCAAGCGCCAAGCAAATCATCCAGCGCGCACAAGAGGCCAACGACCAGTACAAATACAAGACCGCGGCCGCCTACTACCGCATCGCCCTGGATCGCTTCCCGGAAGACTTAAGCGTTGTTTGCTCTTGCGAATACGAAATCGCCTTCCTTGACTACAAGCAAGGCCGCTACAAGGAATCCCAGGCGGGTTTTGAGAAACTTCTTGACCGCTACGCCTCCCCGGACGCGGCCCTCTTGCCCCAGGAATTCAAGATTCTGGCGGAGAAGATACTGCCCAAGGTAAAGGCTAAGCTTAAAACGGCATCCTAAAGCTGCCTCGGCCGGGCTTGCAGCCTTTGAAAATCTAGGAATTTCTTCGCGTAGTGGGCCTTAAGCCGTAACGTCTTGCCGTCAATCGGCGTCCGCCCCAGGCTTAAGATTCCGTTTTTTTTAACAATGAACTGCCTCGCGTCAGCTCCAAAAAACAAGCTAAAACCCCTTTTACTAAGCCAGTCCAGCCGCTGCGGATAGGCATCTAAGTTTGCGCCAAAGGGGTAGATGTAGAGCTTCGTGGCTCCGAGCACGGGGCCGACAATCTCCGCCCAAAGGCCTTCCTCGCGATAGAATTCGGCGTCGGATAGCTGTTTGGGTAGCTTGTGCGACCAGGAATGGGAGGCAAAACGCCAGCCCATGGAAGTAAGCTTGGTAGCCACCGCTCGGGCTCCGGCAAGCTGAGTGGCGTATCCGGAGCGCTCGGGTTCCGCCATATACCAGCCAAAGAGCCCCCTGTAGCCGGTGAGGCCGATAATGCCCCGCGCCCCGCCTAGGCTGAAATCAGGTTTATCCGCTATGAAGCGCTCGAGAATCGTGACGATTTCCCTATCGTCTGAGATGATCTGTCTTCCCTTGGCATCAAGCCCCACGCTCACCAGACGCCCGGACTTCTCTACCATAAGGTAGCTATTCGTTCCTCGGCGAATCATCATCCCATAGTAGTTAAGGTCATCCACGGAAATGATAAGGGGGATCTTCCCCGGGGGCAGGAAAAGCTCCTTGGCGCAAAGGCCCGCTAAGTCAAAGGCATCATGGATATCGACAAGGACATAATTCCGCGCATAGAGCTCATCAAGAATGAGCCTAAACTCTTCCACCGTGACGAACCAGTCGTCTATATAAGCTCTCTCCGCTTCCGGGATAGAGCTAGAAAAAGCCTTTTCCGGAAAGGCAATGAGGGGATGGAAGAAGATGTGCTCAACAGGGCCTTTATAGGGCACAAGGGCCCCGCTTTGGGAAGAAAGGAGGCTCAAGTTTGTTAATAGGAGGATAAAACCGAAAAAAATAAGGCGACTGCCCCTCATTTTTCACCTTTTTTGTTATGTGGGCCGTCAATACCCGCTAGGGTCAAAAAAAGCGGGCCTCCGAGGAGCCCGCTCAAACTCAACAGAATGAAGGAAGTTGCTCTAGGTCCACCAGCCGAAGGCGGTACCGCAGCGGGTCATGAACCAGACAAAGACGATGCCGGTTACGATGGTATAGGTGAAGTACCAGACGGCGAGGGCGCCGCCGTCACGGCGGATAAAGAGGCCGTTAACCAAGCTACCGAAAACGCAGACGGTAAAGCCTATCATGGCAAGAACCCCATAGGTCAGGTTGGGAACGGCCAAAGCGTCCAAGCCAAAAACAAAGGTAAACGCAAAAAGCAATACGAAAATGCCGAAAATCAGCAGTCCACTTCTATTATCCATACCCTTCTCCTTTGAAAAATAGGCGTCACGAGGCCTCGATGACCCCATAGTAGGCGATTTATGCCTGAATTGTCAAACAAAAAAAACCGGCCCTAGCCTACCCGACCTCCTTGCATAGGGGAGAAAATAACCGCTATTATCTGCCTCTAATCGAAACCCCCGCAAAATCGGGGAGGGAGGACCATCAACATGACCATCGAGAAGGACAAAGTCGTTTCCATAGAGTACGTTCTCAAGGACGATGCGGGAGAAACCCTGGACTCATCGTCCGCCGGAGACCCCCTGGTCTACCTGCACGGACATTCGAACATCATCCCCGGGCTTGAAAAAGAGCTTGAGGGCAAGAAGGCCGGAGACAAGGTCAACGCCGTCATCAAACCGGCGGAGGCCTATGGCGAGTATGACGATGAACTCGTCCTCAAGGTTCCCAAGTCGAACTTTGAAGGGACGGACCAGCTGGCCATCGGCATGCAGTTCGAAGCCCGCGACCCCAATGGGGTTCATTTGGTAACGGTTACCGACATTGAAAATGATATCGTCACCGTAGACGCCAACCACCCCCTTGCCGGAGTAACCCTTCACTTTGACGTTTCCGTCTCCGAAGTGCGGGAGGCGAACGCCGATGAGCTTTCCGCCGGCCACATCCATGCCGGTTGCAGCTGTGGGGATGATTGCGGAGATGACTGCGATAGCGAGGGCTGCGGTTGCGGGAGCTAAAAAGCTATAAAAAGGCTCTTTTGAGCTGATAAAGGCGCGGAAGCTTGAGTCTTTCGCGCCTTTTCATTTTCTATCCAAAAACTCCATTTCGCCCTTGCGGTTTAAAGGGTGATGGACTAGGCTTAGAATCATGCAAAAGCTTTCGGCCTTTGCTGCCCTAGGCATCCTTACGTCCCTAGCCGCGGTAGCACTTAGCATACTCAATTTGCCTGGCATAGCCGCCGTACTCTCAGCCCTCGCGGCCTTAGCCGCGCTTCTTTGCCTGAGCATAGGCCTTTCCAAGAAAAACAAAGCACAGACAAGCGATGAAGCCTGCCAAGCTCCAGCCCCACCATCCCCACTAGTCGAAATTCAAGAAGAAGCTCCAGCGCTAGCCCCTACGAGTCCTTCAGGATCTGAGCTTGAGGATCTTTTATGCCAAGCCCAAACCCTCAGCCCTTTTTTAAACGCAATCTTGGCGGCAATCCCCCAAACGACTGAGGATGCCACCTTCCATGTGCTGGAAAAATACGAGGCGGTGCGCGATATCACCACGAAGGCCGCCAACCTAGCCCGGGAACTGGCAGAATCCGCCCATTCCGAAAAGGGAAATGAAAGCGGGCTTATCATTTCCCATTCCAGGGAAACCGTACAGGCCGAACGCCGCACCGTGCAAGCCATGGCAAAGCAAACCCGAGACAACACAAAGAAGCTCAGGCTGGTGGCCAAGGAACTTGAGTCCGGCCTAGACTTCGTTAAGGGAATTGAGGAAATAACGGATCGCTCCCAGCTTATCGCCTTTAATATGGCCATAGAGGCCGCCCATATCGGGGAGAAGGGGCGCGGCTTTAAGGTTATCGTCGGCGAACTGCGAACCCTCAACGACCGCACCCTGGAATTCTCGCAGAGAATTTCCGGCCTCTTCAGCCGCTTTAGGGACTATACCGCGGAGATGGTTTCTTCCATGGCCGAGCAATCGGACCAGGCTATCGGCGAGCTTGAGGAATCCATGGCCGCCTCTGAAAAAGCGGTTGAGTCCCTTATCGGCGCATCGGAAGAAGCGGATAATTTTTCCCGCGAGCTTGCCCAGGACACCATGCAGATAGATAAAGCCCTAGACTCGATCTTAGAGAGTCTGCAGTTCCAAGACATCTCGCGGCAGATGGTGGAGCGTTCTCGCGCCATCTTGGCCGAGATAGAGGAAAAATTGCTCAGCCTGCGCAGCCTGGTAGGACACAGCGAGGGCCCAGAGGGCGAGCGGGCAACTATCCACTTCACCCAGACCAAGGACAGGCTCATTGGAAAGGCGATCACGCGCGCGGAGCGCGAAGCTATATCGGAGGTCAGCAGATGAACTTTCTCACCGTCGACGATTCTTCCACTATGCGCAAGATCGTGTCCTTAGCCCTCAAGGGCGCCGGCCACGATTCGGACGAGGCGGAAAACGGCCAACAAGCCTTGGACGCCCTCAAGACTAAAAAGCCCGGCTGCATCATTCTGGACATCAATATGCCGGTAATGAACGGCATCGATTTCCTCAAGGCGCGCCAGGCCGATGCCTCGATCAAGTCCATACCGGTCATCGTCCTAACAACCCAGGACGACCAGGCCCTCAAGGATCAGGCGATGAGCCTGGGCGCCAATGCCTTCATCGTCAAGCCCTTCCAAAAAGAGGATATCCTGGCGGTGATAGCCAAGGTTACTTCTTAGCGTCCATCCAGGCATTGATCCGCTGGCGCAGGGCGGGATCCTGCCAGGCGTAGCTGAGTATGGCCTCTAGATAACCGCCGGGCTCTCCGGTGTCCAGGCGCGTTCCCTCTATCCTAGCAAAGGCCATCTTGCCCTCGGAGATTAAACGCTCCAGGGCGTAGAGATGGTAGTACTCCCCGCCTGTGTGTTTTTTCCAGCCCTCTTCAAGGTAGTCAAAGAACTCCGGCGTGTAGAGGTAGCGGCCAATGGAAACCTCATGGCTGGGCTCCTTGCCGGGAGCGGGCTTTTCCACAAAGCCCTTGACGTGAACCCCATCCGCGGCCGGGTCGATAACCCCATAGCGTGAAACGTCACCAGGGTCGGTCAGGGCGGCAAGGACGGAACAGCCGGTTTTTTCGTAAACGGAGATGAGTTGCTGGGCTAAGGGCGGCGTGCCGAAGTGCAGGTCGTCCGGGTAGGCGACTACGCAGGCCTCCCCTCCCAAAAAGTTCTTGACTTGCAGCAGGGCATGACCGGTGCCCATCATGCGCGTTTGCCGTATGAACGCGACGCGGGCGGCGCAGGCGCCCACGGCCTGGGCTTTATCCTGCTTTCCCTCGCTTAAAAACACTCCTTCAAGCTCAACCTCGCGGTCAAAGTAGTCTTCCAAGACCTTCTTCCGCCTTGATGAAACGATAATGACATCCTTGATGCCGGCCGCCTCAAACTCTTCCATAATGAAGGCGATGGAAGGCTTGTTGATGAGGGGAAGCATTTCCTTGGGAATAGTCTTTGTTACCGGTAAAAAACGCGTGCCGTAGCCGGCCGCGATGATGACGCCCTTCATAGTAACTCCTTTGATGATCGGCTCTGCCGCCTAAAAATGTGCCGCCATTATACGCGCGCTCCTGTAGCGGGGCAAGCTCTCCGGCCTCGAGCTAGGAGAGGGCTTGCTCAGAAAGAATGCTGAGCCTACTCGCGGCGCAAAGCCCCAAGCTACCCGCCTCTCGCAGCTGTGCCCCCTCTACACTTATCAGATCACCGCGGCGCAAGCGGGAAAAAGACTCACAGGCCGGCTCTAGCTCGGATATTTTGGCGGAGAGGGTAAAACGGCCGGCGGCCCCGCAGACCATGTAGCGGGTGCGGCCGGCCTTATTGAGCATGGGCTCGGACACTACCCGCAACAGGCCGCTCTGGAGCGGAGATGCGCCCGACCCGTCAGAGGAACCCCGCGCGGCGCCGATGGCGAACCATGCCATTTTGAGGTCGGGACGGGCCAAGCCGGCGCGTTGCGCGATTTCACTCACGAAATAGGGCGGCTCCCAAGCCGCTTGGTCGTGGCAGGTTTGGGCCGGTCCGGCCGCCAGCGCCGGGCAAGGGCCTTTAAAAATGCAGGGAGCCAGAACGGAGAGCCCACGGGCCAGGGCCTCGTCGCGCAGACTTATGAGGTCGCGGCTGGTAGCTAGCAGGGCCGGCTCAAGGGCAAGGAGGATCCCGCCCGGCGCAAGCCGCCCCACAAGCTCGGAGAGCAGGTCTGCCCGCAATCTCATACGCTCGTTCTTGTCGTGGAAAAGCTCGTTTATTGAGTGCGAAAGGACGATGAGGTCAAAAGGGCCTTCTTCCGGAATCGGCTGGCCGGCCTTCCACTGCCTGCCGCTGTAGTCTCCCTCCCAATCTGCGGCGTCCAGCATGCGGTCCAGGATGCCCAAGGCAGGAGAAGATGGATCAAGGGCAAGAATGCTTTCTGCCCCGCGCAGGGCGCAGGCGGCTGAAGCCGGGCCGGGGCCCGAACCGATATCAAGTACCCGCTGCGGCTGGAAGCCTCCCTCTCGGGCCATGACGGTATCGAGGGCATGCCCCACCTGGCAGAAACTCGCCGGCCAGTAGTAGAGAAGGTAGGCGGCCAAGAGCTCGTCCGCGCTCATGTAGGGGCTGCCGATAAGGCTTCGAGAGCCTGTCAATCCTCGCTGCAAGGCCAGGAGTGAGCGCGCGGCCCCGTCAAGCTCGCTACGCGAGAGCCTCCCCGCAGAAGGCGCTCTCTCTACCCTAGGCCCGCCCGAGGCGGAGGCGGCTAAGCGCCGCCATTCGATTTCAAGGGCGGCGCTGAAAAAATCAGGAAAGGGCTGGGCCTTCACCTTAGCTTCCGCCGCTTTTATAGGCCCAGCTCCTTGGCCAGCTTAGCCTTAGAGACGGAGAGAATCTCGCCTGTCTCAACGCGCAAGAGCTTGAGGAATATCTCGTATTTGCCGTCCTTGAGGTAGAGCCGCCCGGCAACCATGAGCTCTGAGCCTAAGAGAGAACCGATCTTGACCGCCGTCTTATCGTCAATCAATGCCGAGTATTGAAGCTCCTGCTCCTCGAGTATCTTCTGCAAATCGCGACGATCCACGATGGTAAAGGGCCGGCTGCGTAGGGTTTCCAATAGGAGGGCTTCCGAGAAATATTCCGCCTGCCGTTTGAGCTCCGGCGAAGAGTCGGACTCGGAGAGACCGATGGGGCTTAAAACCGCCTTGCTTTCCTTACCGACGGCGAAGGTAGAATAATCAACCAAGTTTTTTATGGCGTCGCGGAAGAGCCTGGCCAGGGTCGCGTCGCGGTCTTCATCCTTGATCTTTCGGGCGTCAAAGTAGGGATCGTCCGCAAGCAGGGGCTGATCTGAAAGATAGGCCAACTCCTCGCGGGTAAAGCGGATGATGATAGCCTCGAGCTTGTCCGTTTGGAAGTTGCTGCCCGTATGGTGGGAAACGGAGGCTTCCGTTCCGCCAGAGCTCTCGCCCTTTTCCCCATAGGTAAGAAAGATATAGCGCGCGGCGCTGTACTGGGAAATCTGGCGCAAGACGTATTCGCCCTGGAGGGGGAGGCCGCCGGTGCCCACTGAGTAGAGCTTGATCCCCTTAGCCTTGGCGTCGCGGGCGGCCTGAGCGTAGGTGTAGGTTTGGCCGTAGTCTAGGTGAGGCTCGGCGTCGGTAATGATGTAGGCAAGACGCAAGCCATCTCGGTTCCAGTCCATCTTTGTCAGGGCGTCGCTGAGGGCGGACTGCAGGTCTTCCGGGGTGTCCCCGCCGCCGTCGGCATCGATATCGTCGAGCTCCCTTTGGAAGGCATCCATGTCGGAGGTAAAGGGCACAAGCTTGGTGAGGTAGCTGTCGTCCTTGTCGCGGTAGAGGACCAGGCCAAAACGCACGCGGGGCTTGGGACTCACCGCGCTCACGTTGGCGTTGATAATCTCAATAGTGGCCCGTAGCCGCTCGATTTCCTCCCCCATGGAACCGGTGGTGTCCAGTATGAAGAGGATGTCGAGAGGCACTTCCTTGATGGCGGCGCGCGGTTTGTCCAAGCGCAGCTCAAGGTTGCGCGGACCGTCGCGTTTGATATCCAAGAACTTTTTTTCACCACCGTAGGACAGGCTCAAGCGGTAACTGGAGCGGGGATACTCCAAGGGGAAAATGTGGAAGATGCCAGAGGCATAGGTCTTCCCGGAGGCCAGGGTCTTGTCACCGGATTGCACAAGGACTTCGGCGTTGGATACCGGCTTGCCGGCGGAGTCCTTAACGGTAAGGATGATGCGCTCGCCGATATTGAGTGGATAGGATTCAACCTGAGTGCCGTATTGCTCCAAGAATTTGACAAAGTAATTAAACTGATCGTTGTCGTCCGAGTAGCCGGCCTTGAGCCCGGACTCGGAAGGGGTTTCCTTTTTAGGAAGCTCGGCTGTCGAAGGCCGCGGCCTTGCGGCGTCATCAAGCGGGCTTGCCCCGCCTGCGTCGCCGTAGCTCTCAGGATCTTTGGCGCCCACATCTGGGGCCAGCTCAACCTCGGCTGTCGCCACCGCGCCATTCTTTGTAGCCCCTATCTTAGAGCTATCAGGTTTTATAGTAGCGTCTTCCTTCTTGTCGGCGCTCCCCGCCCCCCCGCTGAGGCTGTCCGAATCCCTGCCCTTATCCTCAGTTCTTAAAATAGGAGATGAGTCTTTTCTGCCCCCTGGGCTGGCTTCCTCGATGGGCTTTACAGAATCCGTCCCCACCTTTCTTCCGGCCTCCGCGCCGCTCTCACCCGAAGTTTTACCTTCCAGTCGAGCCTGCGGTTTGCCCTGTTTTGACTGGGGCGCTCCGGCGCAGGATGAGAAGATAAAAAAGAGGGCAAAGAAGGGAATAAAGCGGGCGCAAAATGCCCGGAATCCTAGCCGCTGGTTCATGGGAGCCTCCGATCAAGCATAGATAGTCCCTAGTATAACCCGTATCCGCCCGCCTTGCCATGCGTGGAAAAATCGGCTGGACGCTGGAAAGGGCAAGACCCCCATGCTATAGTTACGGCTATGGGAAGGACTCAAGACTGGCTCAGGAAGGCAATCGCCTCTCGCGGCCTAAAAATCACGACGGCTCTCCTCTCGGCCCTTGGCGTTACGGCCTTCAATTCCTGCGGCCTCTACGCCCCACCGGTCGCCATGTACATGCCGCCCCCTTCCAACATGCCCACTATAAGCGGGGTCGTCAGCACGGTCGAGACTAGCCCCATCCCGGGCATCTACCTGGGCGCTTACGCCTTGGATACCGAAGAAAGCCTCATGGATCAAACCTTGAGCGCCTCTGACGGGAGCTACCGCTTCGAGCTCCCCCTTCCCGTTTCGCAGGGTATACGCATCAAAGTTAAAGACGTCGACGGTTCGGCAAACGGAGGGAGCTTCAGCCCCGACGAACGCAGTTTGAGCCAAACGGAGCTCGCCGAGGACGCTGACGGGGAATTTAAGATCGACTTCAAACTTGAAAGCGAGGATCCCTCCGCCTCAGGCTCTAACTAAGCAGCTATGCCCCACAACGGCCTTCCGCCCCCTCCACGGCAAAGCCTTGGTTTGAAAAAGGGACTAAGCCTAGAGGTTTTCCGTTCTTTTAAGAAACAGCAGGCTATTCTGCATCCCCTGAGCTTTCTTCTCTGGGAGTGCAGTCTGCGTTGCGACCTCGCCTGCGCCCACTGCGGCTCTGATTGCCAGGCGGAATCATCCATTCCCGATATGCCACTTTCCCAGTTTATACCGGTCTTGCAAGACATTAAAAGAATGCTGATAACCGAATCTAAAAGATCCAACCATGGCCAAGCGTGGCCCACCATCGGCCTTACCGGGGGTGAGCCGAGCCTTCGCCCGGATATCATTGAATGTGGAGAGGCTATCCGGGCCGAGGGTTTTCCCTGGGGCATGGTTTCCAACGGCAACTCAATGACAGCCAGTCTTTTTGACGGGCTGATAAAGGCCGGGCTGGGATCCCTTACTATCAGCCTTGACGGCTTGGAAGGTTCCCACGAAAAACTGCGCGGAAAACGCGGCTCCTTCAAGCGCGCCCTGGCCAGCATCGAGATGGCCGCCGCGTCAAACATCAATATGGACGTAGTGAGCTGCGTCAACCAAGCGAATTTATCCGAGTTGGAAAAACTAAAAGAACTCCTCATGAGCCTGGGCGTTAAAAGGTGGCGCCTCTTTTCAATCTTTCCCCGCGGCCGCGCCGCCCTCCAGCCTTGGCTCCGCCTCGATCCGCTCCACTACCTAAGCCTCATGGAAAAGATAGCCGCTTTCAGAAAAGAGGGCGGCATCAACGTCAACTACGGCTGTGAGGGTTACCTCGGCGAATGGGAAGGCAAGGTGAGAGATTACTACTACTTTTGCCGCGCCGGGGTCAACTTCGCCTCCATTTTAGTGGATGGATCGGTTACCGGCTGCACATCGATGCGCCGCGACTTTATCCAAGGCAATATCCACGAGCAGCCCTTTTCAGAGATATGGCGCGATGCCTTCCAGGAACTACGTGACCGTTCTTGGACAAAGAGCGGTCCCTGCGCCACCTGCCCCTCCTACCGCCATTGTCAAGGAAATGGGCTTCACCTTTGGATAAAGGACGATGCCGGCCGCCCCCGCCTGGCGCGCTGTAACCTAGCGGAGATACACCAAGGCATTGCCCTGCGCAGGGCCGAAACGCTGGGAGGAAATAATGTCAAGTGACAATCACAAACTCGGTTTCTACATAGGGGTAGTCGTGGTAAGCCTCATAGCCCTAGCCATAGCTAAGGGCTTTCCCCTTTTAGAACTCCTGCGTTTGGATAAGATACGCGATTCTCTTTTCCACAAAAAAAATATCGTGGTCGAGGAGCTAGGAGGGGGGGGGCAGGCTGATAAACCAAGCTGGCTTTTTTTGACCGAGGCTGAAATTGAAGGGGCCGATAGCGACCACCTCTATTTCAAGGAGGAGTTTGAAGGACGAAGTCCCGATGTACCAGAAAGCCCCTTGGAGGAAGACGGCTACATCCTCCTCCAAGCCGCATTTGGCCGCATCAAGGATCGCTTTGCCAAGGATATCCGCGCAGACGTCCACACGGAGATTTTTTTCCAACAATGGTTCGACACCTTATTGAGTAGCAAGAACAAGCCACTCCCTTCAAGCGAATTCTACTGGATAAAGCGAAGACCTGAGGGGGAGTCCGTAACTGATGTTACTGAAACCTGGACAAAGTACAAGCTCCTCCGTATCAGTCCCAAGGCCCTAGCCCAGTGGATGGCATCCTCCTTGGATGAGTGCCTTAACGAAGAAGGGGCTCAAAAGCCTGACTCCGAGGTGCAAAAAACGATTAGCTCGCTTAAGCGAGGGCTTGAAGATGGGAGTATCTTAAGGCGCTAGCGAGTTTTTTTCCCTCCCCGTGGACATCATCGCGGGCGAATCGCTAAAATGGGCCCATGGCAGAACGTTTCAGCGCCTTCTCCGTATATCTACCCTTCGCAATCAACCAGGTTCAGCGCCGCCTCGCGTACAAGGCATCTTTCTTCATGAGGATCTTGGGCGGCTTGATGGCCGTATTAATCCAGGCATCGCTGTGGGACGCCATCTATCGATCCGCGGGCACAGCCAGCCTGCGCGGCTTTTCCCGCTCGGGCATCCTCTCCTACGTCATCATGAGTTGGCTCACCCACGCCATGGTGCAGAGCCAGGTGGAGTGGATCGTCGCCGGGGAGATCCGCCGCGGCAGCATCGCCATCAACCTGATACGCCCCGCAAAATATATTCTACGCGTTTTAGCCGAGGCCCTGGGCAATATCACCATCAATTGCATCTCAGTCGTCATACCCGCATGGATAGCCCTGCAGTGCATCCTGGTCTTCGGCTTCAAAACCGCACTCCCCTCGCTCGGGAATATCCTCCTCTACCCCCTCAGCCTGGCCATGGGTTTTTCAATATCCTTCTTGATCAACTTCCTCTTTTCCCTCCTAGCCTTTTGGATCAGCTACTTCTGGGGTATGGCCGTCTTTAAGAACGCCGTAATGCGCCTCTTTACCGGAGAGCTCATTCCGCTGGCATTTTTCCCAGCCGGCACGGGGCTTGTCTTTTCCGTCCTGCCCTTTGCCGGCATGATAGCCACACCGGTTTCCATCTATTTGGGCAACTACTCCGGCATGGTCGCGCTCCGCTACTTGGGCATCCAAGCCCTCTGGGTAGTCCTATTGGGCGGCCTTGCCCTCGTGGCCTGGAAACGGGCTATCGTAAAGCTTACGGTAGCGGGAGGTTGAGGATGCTGAAATTCTATCTGTCGCTCTATAAAGACTTCGTCACCCAGTACTGGAAGACGCGCATGGCCTCTAAGGTAGACTTCTTCTTTGGCCTGGGGGCCTTCTTAGCCACCCAGGCGGGCGGCATACTCCTCTTAGTCTTTGTATTCCAAAGCATCCCAGATTTGAACGGATGGTCACTGCCCCAGGTTCTTTTCATCTATGGCTTCGCGCAATTTCCCCGTGGCATCGACCATGTCTTTACCGACTACCTCTGGGGCTTTTCGGAGCATGTCATCATTGACGGCGAATACGACCGCTACCTCCTGCGCCCGGTCAGCCCCCTCTTCCAGGTTTTAGCAGAGGTCTTCCAAGCCGACGGCTTGGGGGAGGTTTTAGTGGGGGTTATCATGCTGGCCATCGCCATACCTCAACTCTCACTTCCCTTTTCGCTACTCAACATTTTTCTCTTCATCATCTTGGTATTGGCCGGCGCCCTCATCTATTCTTCCATCAAGCTTTTTTTTGCCGGCCTTGCCTTTTGGCTCAAGGACTCCTTCCCCCTCTTGCAGATAGCCTACAACTTCGCGGACTTCGCCAAGTACCCGGACGGTATCTTCTTCCGCCCTATTTCCTATTTCCTCTCCTTCGTCGTGCCCTTCTCTTTCACAGCCTTTATACCGGCATCCTGGTTTTTAGGCCGCGGCGGCTGGCAGTGGACGATTGGCGGAACCTTGGTAGCGGCAGCGGTTACGGCAACGATAGCCGGGATCACATGGAAGGCGGGTCAGCGCCGCTATGACAGCGCGGGCAATTGATATTTTATTAATGGAGAAAAACGAATCATGATACAGGTTAAGGAATTGCGTAAGGTTTTTAAAAGCCCCAAGATCGATCCTGGATTCAGAGGGGCGGTGAGAAGTCTCTTCAAGCGGAAGTTCGACGAGAAAACCGCGGTGGACGGCATTTCCTTTTCCATTAAGCCGGGGGAAATCGTCGGCTACCTGGGGCCCAACGGGGCTGGCAAGTCAACTACCATCAAGATGGTCACCGGCATACTCACCCCGACATCAGGCTCCTGCCTGGTAGACGGCCGCGTGCCCTATCAAGAACGCATAGAAAACGCGCGCAACATTGGGGTTGTCTTTGGCCAACGCACCCAGCTCTGGTGGGACCTCCCCCTCACGGAGACCTTTTCCATCCTGCGCAAGATGTACCGCGTGCCGCAAAAAGAGTGGGACAGCCGCCTTAAACTTCTGCGCGGGGTCCTCGGTCTTGACGAATTCATGGGGCGTACGGTGCGCACCCTTTCCCTTGGGCAGCGGATGCGCGCCGATCTGGCGGCGGCCATGACCCACAACCCCAAGGTTCTCTACCTTGACGAGCCGACCATCGGCTTGGATATCGTGGTTAAGGACCAGATCCGCAAGGCAATCCGCGACTTCCGCAACGAAAGCGGCATGACCGTCATGCTGACTACCCACGACATGGGCGACATCGAGGAGCTCTGCCCGCGCATCCTGGTGATAGATCAGGGCAAACTCATCTACGATGGAAGCATCGACTACCTGCGCGCCACCTGGGGTAGGACGCGCGAGCTTCACTTAAGCATCCGCGAAGGTCATAGCGTGGACCTTGAAGCCGTTAAGCGCAGCCTGCGCAGTGAGGAAACGGGAATGAGCATCAGCGTTGAGGGCCGGACCTTGATTATCGGTCACGACACATCCAAGGTAGACTCGGTCAAGCTCATTCCGGAGGCCTTGAGCCACGTTCCCTCGGTGGATATCCGCATCCTTGAAACCCCGGTGGCGGAAATCATAAAACGCATCTACAAGGGCAGCATCAGCGCCTAGAGGCCAGGGATTCGCCTGAGGCAGCCTTTGCCCCATTGCGGAGCACCCTGGACCAAGCCTGGGGCCAGGTATTGATAAAGCATCAAAAACACTAGCGCCCTGGGGTTGACGGGTTTATGATAGAGGAATGGATATCCGCACTTTGGGCTTTTCGGCCGCCATCGTTTCCGCCGCCGTTGCCGTATTAGCCGTGATCATAGCCGCTTTCAGGCGGCAGCGCAGCTCAAGCATCTATGCGGCCGGCTACGTCAGCGGCGCAATCGGTTTCTGCCTCCTCATGACCCAGGGCATGCTGGGGCAATGGATCAGCGTCGTACTCGCCAACCTGCTCGCGGCCTTCCTCCAGACAAGCCTTGCCTGGGGAATGCGGACAAAAACCGCGAATCCCCGGCCTTGGCCCTGGCGCTTCTGGCTCTATCTTGGCGCCCTGGCCGCCGCCCTCATCATCGGCTGGAAGGACTTCAGCCTGCGCTCCATCGCCGTTTCCGTCCACGCCATGGTCTTGGCCCTCGAATTCCTCCTTGCCACATCCAACGGGCAAAAACCTGCCCCGCCCTTCTTGCGCAAGGTTGCCTGGATCATGGGCCTTGCCTACTTCGCGGCCTATAGCTTCCGCATAATGCTCTTGGCCCTGGGCACAGCCCCCCGCACATTCTTTGTGAACGAGTCTTTTTACAGCGCTTTCAGCCTCTCCTTTATTATATTCTTCATGGTTCTCTGGGCCGGCTTAGTGCTGGTTATCGATGCCGCCGACCTCCTGGCCGAGCTGGAGCATAAGAACAAGGTTCTGACTGACTTTGCCCTGAGCGACGAACTTACCGGTCTCTACAACCGCCACCTCTTGGAAGCCAACCTCAGGTCTGATATGGATCGCAGTGTTCGCTACCAAGAGCCAATCAGCCTGGTGCTCTTTGACCTAGACCACTTTAAAAACGTCAACGACAGCTACGGCCACCAAACAGGAGACGAGGTGCTCAAGCAGGTAGCCGCTATCGTCAAGGGACTCATCCGCAAGTCCGACACCGCCTACCGCTGGGGCGGTGAGGAGTTCCTTGTCGTTCTCCACGACACATCCGTAGACGGAGCGTTGCGCTTGGCGGAAAAAACGCGGGAAGCGGTAGCGGCGGCGACCTTCCCCATGGTGGGTAAAATGACTGCAAGCTTCGGCGTTGCCGAATGGGGCGGGAAGGAAAGCCTGGAGCAGTGGTTCCGCCGCACGGATCTAGCCATGTACCGCGCCAAAAACAATGGCAGAAACCGGGTAGAAGCCCTTGCCCCGGAAAGCGATCCGAGCCAACTTGCCTTTAAGATAGAGTGGAAACCGCTTTGGGATTCGGACAACCTCGTTATAGACGGCCAGCACCGCGCCCTTGTCGGGCTCTGCAACGAACTCTTAGCGCGGGCCCTTTCACAAGCCCCGCAGGAGGAAATATCCGCCCTGCTTGACGAGCTCATGAGCCGCTCCACCCGGCATTTCTCGGACGAAGAATCTATCCTTAGCGAGGCAGCTTATCCTAAGCTTGAGGAACACCGTCAGTTGCACCACAGCCTCTTAGTGCGAGCCCAAGAACTCAAGGGAGAATCTCACGCCTCCCCCCGCGCGACAAGCAGCTACTTTGATTTTCTTGTCGACGAATTGATCATTGGGCATATTGCCAAGGAAGATTCAAAGTTCTTCCCCCTGTTACGGGCCAGGAACGCGTCGGCCTCAAATTGATTCGACTACACTAGGACTTTAGCAGGTCAAGGATGGCATCCGGCCCCAAGGGCTTGGAAAGGTAGAAGCCCTGTATGAAGGATACGCCTGAGTCCTTGAGGAAGTCTGCCTGCTCGGCGGATTCCACCCCGCAGACGATTGTCTGCAAATTAAAACTCTTGCCAACGGCCAAGGCCGCCTTTGTCATGCCCTCGTTGTCCGCGTCGCCGGGAACGCCCTCAAGGATATCGCGGTCTAGCTTGATGGCGTCTAGAGGATACTTGCGCAGGGTGGATAGGGCGGCGTAGCCGGAACCGAAGTTATCCAAGAGGATGCGCAGACCCAGGTCCTTAAGCCCAAGGAGGAGGTCCATCGACTCCTCCGGATTAACAAGGAGGCTCTCTTCGCTGAGCTCCAGAACGAGGGCGCTCGCCGGGCAACCTGAACGCACGAGCTCGCTTTCAAGCTGGGCGCGGAAACCAGGGGCGTAGAATTGGCGGGTGGAGAGATTGAGATAGAGATCCACCAGCTCCCCGCCCCGCCTCCAGGCGGCAAGATGGGAAATGGCTGAAGAAACAAGCCAAGCGCCCAGCTCTTCCATGAGGCCTGAATCCTCGGCAAGGGGAAGGAACTGCCCGGGCGGAAGGGCCCCCAGGTCCTTATGGTTCCAGCGCGCCAAGGCTTCCATGCCAATGATATGCCTGCCTTCCGCACGGTAGATGGGCTGGTAGACAAGTGAGAATTCCCGCCGCGCCAGGGCCTGCTCCAGGTTTTCCACAAGGGCGCGGCGCTGGAGGGCATGGACGTTTTGCTCGGCGGAGTAGTAGTGGAAAGCGTTCTTGCCACCCTCCTTGGCGCTGTACATAGCCGCGTCCGCGTTGCGCAAAAGGGAGGATGCGTCCCGACCATCGTGGGGGAAAACGGCTAGGCCGATGCTAGCGGTCACGTGGAGCTCCTCCCCACCGATAAAAAAGCCCACTTGGGCGGCGGAAAGGATCTTTTGAGCGATGGCGCCCAAGAAGCGCGCGTCCAAAAGCTCTTCCACCAACACGACGAATTCGTCGCCCCCTAAGCGGCAGAGATAATCGCTATCCCGCAGGCATTCCTTAAAACGCTCGGCAACGGTCTTAAGCACGTAGTCGCCCGCCTCATGGCCGTGGGTATCGTTGATGGGCTTAAAGTGATCAAGGTCGATATAGAGAAGAGCGGCTTGCTTCTTATAGCGCCGCGCCTTGGCAAGGATGATGGGGAGGAGCTGGTTGAGGCCAGAGCGATTCGGGAGGCCGGTAAGCTCGTCGATTGTGGACTTCTGCATCAGCTTGGATTCGATCTCCCGCAGCAAGTCGCGCCCCGCTTCTTCCGCCCGCGTTTTTTCACGCAGGGTGCGAGCGCGCTGCTTTGCGTAGAGTATCCACCCGGTAGCCCCGATTCCCGTCAGAGCCGCCCCAAGGATGGCAAGGCTGATCCACCACAGGATGGGGATTTCCTTTTTCCCGCTGAGGCTTTTGCTCAGGGCTTCAAGCTTTTCTTCAAGCTCGCTGTTCTTGGCGCCCAGCTCCGCGTTGGCGGCCTCAAGCTCAGCTTCACGAGCGCTTAGCTTTGCGCCCGAAGTCTGCCGAGCCGGGGCTTGGGTCGTTTGAGGCGAAGCCACAGCTTGAGTGGTCGCCGCAGGTATTTGAGTCTTAGCCGGTACCAGCGTTGCCGCCGGTAACTGTGTTGCCTCTGCTGAGGCTAATCTCTCTGAACCAGGGCTGGGAGAAATGCCGCCGGGTAAGGGGCTCGTCGTGGCAAGAAGGCTAGCTTGGGGAGAAGGGCTGGGCTCAGGCTCACCAGATAAGCGGGGCCGTGAAGAATAGACTTTTCTGTCCGATTCCAGCACCCAGACCTCATAGCCCTGCTGGGCAAGGCGAACGATGACGTCGTCCGGGCTGTTCTTGCGTTCGCCCAGATGGAGGATAAAGGAAACTTGGGACGCGGAGGGTGTGAGTCCCACGCGGAAAATGACCCCGAAATCGTCACGCCCCTCGGGCATGATGGGCCGTGCCCAAGTGACGGGCTGGTCAAAGCGAACCCCCGGGCCCCAGACGTGGAGGCCCCAGCCCTCGTAATCCGCCTGGGAGCGGTGATAGTGGAGGATAAAGCTGTCAAAGGGCGATGCCTGGGCGGGAAGGCCCTGGAACACGCAGAGGCAAAGGAGGAAGAAGAGGGCATGACGGATACTACGTGGGCAGGCCATCTGATAAGACTCTACGTCAAGCTGTGCGAGCTGTCAATGTCGACTGGCTATTAGGGGAATATTTTACCTTTATCGCCGCTCGAACCTAAAAAATTACCCTGGAGGGGCGGCAAAGCTTTAACCGAGGGAAATCCGTGCTACACTCAAGCCCTAGGGGGAATGAGCATGAAAAAGTTTGAAATCCGCCCGGTTGAGCAGGTATCGCTTGAGCAGGATATCAAGCGCCGCTTGAGACTTGCCGCCGCCGTAAGCTTGGGGGGCTTGGGCATTGTCAGCTGTATTGGCATACCCGTAGTCGGCTTGCCGGCGGTAGTGATGGTCAGCAAGGAAATCACCGCCGTCAATTCCGCGGGAAACCCGATTCCCGGCTTGAGCGTCAAACTCTCTCCTGTTGATATCGATGAAAGCTGGGGCGATTACTATACCGACGCCAGCGGCAAGGCCATCGTCGAAGTCGAGGAATACGCCCTCCCCCTAGAGATAGAAATTCGCGACATTGACGGGGCTACAAACGGCAGCTATGCCGACAAGGACATTCCTTTTGACGATGGCGACGCTGAAACCGTAACCATGGAATAGGCAAGCGGGAGCTGTGATGGGCCTGGAGATAAAGCTCACAGAATCCTGCAACCTATCCTGCGACTATTGCTACTACCGCGGCGCTTCTAGCACAGGGGCCATGAGCGCCCCTGTGCTAGAAGCCTGCCTAAAATTTTTCATAGACCGCGCCCGCGCTGCCGGGCAAGCGGAGCTGGATGTGACCTTCTTCGGCGGCGAACCCCTGCTTGAAGAGGGCCTCATGCTGGATTGCGTACGGAGGCTCAAGGCAAACCCGCCGCAAGGCCTGCGGCTCCGCTTTCTCGTCTGCACGAACGGAACCCTCTTAAGCCATGCCCTTCTCGATCAGCTGGAAGCCCTCTCTATCCGCCTCTACCTTTCCCTAGACGGACCACAGGATGTCCAGGACAGGAACCGACACGATAAGGCCGGCAATGGTTCCTTTAGCCGCATAGAGCCCTTCATAGCCCGCTTGGCGGCATCCGGCAGCCCGATTGAAAAGGTAATAGCGCGCAACGCCATTGGCCAGACGGCGGACTCGATACGTTTCCTCTACGAATCCGGTTTTAGGACGATAATCGCCAGCCCGGATTTTTCCGCTGCCTGGGAGCCTGAGGACCTGGGAGCTCTTGAAACCCAGTACCGCGCCATCGCCGCCTATAAGCTGGAAAAAGCCCGCACCGGAGAGCCATTCCACTTTAGCCCCTTTGACGACAAACTGCGGCTCTGCGCCTCCGGACAGTCCTACCGCGACCACTCCTGCAACCTGGGGCGCAAGACCTTTGTGGTAAGGCCGGATTCGTCCATCTACCCCTGCACCCGCTTTGCCGCCGACTACGGCGACGAGCGCTACTGCCTAGGCTCCGTAGCCTCAGGCATTGACGAGGGCAAGCGTGCCGCCCTCATCGCAAAAAGCTCCCGCGACAAGGAAGAGTGCACAGCCTGCGCCCTACGCAAGCGTTGCCTGGGCAACTGCTGTGGCTGCATCGCCTATAGCCTGGGGAATGACATTGGCTACCTATCTCCCTTGGTATGCGAACACGAGCGCATGCTCTTTAGGGTACTGGAAGAAAGCTGGGCCTGAGTCTCCGTGAGCTAGCTCACTGAGGCCGCTCATGGCGAGGGCCCTAAGGCCGTACTATCCTTGGGCTATGGAGGAAAGCATGCCGGACAGCCATTTTATCTATTCAGGAGGGCCCTTCCCCGATCCAGGGATTAAGCCCCTGCCCTACCAAGCAGAGTTCTTTAAAGCTGAGCTTGCCCTAGAATCCGCTCTCTTTGAGGATCTGCGCCGCGCCAAGGGCATTGAACCGGCCCGCTTAGACCAGAGCAGCCCGGAGGAGCTAGAAGGGATTCGCGCGTTTTTTAATGAACACGCACAAAGTTTTTTCTTTCTTTTTGATGAAGACGGCCGCCTCATCGGCTCAATTCTCTACCTGGGCCGCTACATCCAATGCCTGGCCGTAGACAGGGCCTACCAAGGCCGCGGCTGGGGCCGTAAATTAGCCGCCTACGCCGTCAACCGCATCCTTGCGCAAGGCCCCGGAGCGATCGAGCTGGACGTCATGGAGGGGAACGACAATGCCCTTGCCTTCTGGCGCGCACTGAGTTTCACTGAGCGAACATAAAAATAGATTGACTTTCAAAAGGATAAGTGTATACTTATAGTATACACTTATCCGCTGGAGAGAAACTATGGAAGTTTCGGCAAAAGAACTTCGAGGCAAGCCGGGTCAGATCATCGAGCAAGCATCCCGCGGCACCGAAGTGATCGTCACTATGCGCGGTAAAAAAATGGCGCGCCTCATTGCCTATAAAGACTCAAAAGTAAAAGCTGACATAGCAGATGAAATATTCGGCTTATGGGCAAGCAGAAACGACCTAGAATCGGTGGAAGACTACGTCCTTTCCCTCCGACAGGCTAGAAAATTGTGATTATCGACACCGACGTCCTCGTATGGCTTTTGCGAGGAAACCGCAAAGCTCAAGAAGTAATTCATAAGAATATTCCTTTCTCGATTTCCGTAGTGACCTACATCGAACTCATTCAAGGCATGCGGGATAAAAAAGAAATGAATAGCTTCATAAAACAATTGTCAAACTGGAATGTGGATATCATTCAAATCAGCAACGACATATCAACCCGGGCAATGATATATGTAGAACATTACTATCACAGCGGAGCCCTTCAGTTAGCCGACGCATTGATAGCGGCGACATGCGTGCATAGCTCCCATGTTTTACTCACGGGAAACGAAAAACACTATAAAATCATCCCCAATATCCAGCTTAAAAAATTCCTTCCCTCATAATGGGCCCTTAGGCCGAATGTTTGGACAAGCGAGGCCCCTGTTTTCCCCCCTCCCCCGATCCAGCGATTCCTACCTCTTCCAGGGGGATAGGATGGAAGGTCCAGGAGGGCAGGAAAGGGGGATAGAGGAGTTTTAATACACGAATCTAGAATACAATGCACGCGGGACGCCGTGAAAAACAGGGTCCGAACGGTTCCCGCAGCGAAGCGAGGACAAGTGAGGACCCTGTTTCCCCCCTCCCCCGATCCAGCGATTTCCACTTCTTCCAGGGGGAATGAGTGAGGGGCCCGGGGAGAGAGAAAGGGGGAATGCCGGTTTGTTCCACGTATTCGGGCCTTAGCATGCTTGAGCAGGGGTGGCTGGAAAAAACCACAGCGAACGCTTCCGCAGGTCGGGCCCACGATTATACCCTAAAACGAGGACCCAGCGAGCTGTGGCCTTTTCCAGCCAGGCCCTCCCCCGATCCAGCGATTCCTACTTCTTCCAGGGGGAATGAGTGAGGGGCCCGGGGAGAGAGAAAGGGGGTGGATTAGGATTCATTCATGGCGCGCGAAACGTAAATACATGGGACGCCGTGAAAAACAGGGTCCGAACGGTTCCCGCAGCGAAGCGAGGACAAGTGAGG
>JBGSOB010000149.1:0-13418 GCA_041739325.1 Treponematales bacterium | reverse complement strand
AGATTATGCGGCAGGGCAACCTTTTAGAAAGGTTTCCCCGCCGCCCCACCCCTTCCAAAGCCTGCCATGCCCGTCAAAGCCGTCAAAACCACTTAAGGCTTGCCATCGGCCTAGTCTCAGATTAGAATCTGCGGTAATGCCGCCCCAGAGCGGGCGGCTTCATCCAAGGGAGACCCATGAAACTTCGGTTTTCAGTTCGCATCGCCCTGCTTTCCTTCTGCGCCAACCTCGTTGCCGGCATCATTTACCAGGTTTCGACAATAGTCATCTACGGCGGCTTTTCGGACGCGTCCACCGTGGCTGCCCTTGCCGGGGGCCTCACCCTCGTGGTATTCCTCCCCATGGCCCTCTGGGCGGGGCGGATAGCCCGCCCCTTCGACTCTGAATCTTCAGGCGTTCTTGCCGAGGCGGAGCTAGCCAAGCTGGACCGCGCCCACCGCAACTTGAGCATCTTTGCCATGGTTGCCCAGAACGTCACCATCTTCTTTACCTTCATGCTCGCCTTTTCCGTCTTTGAGTCCAACCCCCTCGCGGTTTTAAGCTTTGGCTTTTGGCGGGAATACTTCTTTCTCCAGTCTGCCATGCTCCTTTCATCCGCCTTCCAGCTGGTAGGCTTCAACATCCTTGCCGCCAAGCGCCGCGCCATCCTCGGCTCGGTAGCCTTGAGCCCGGGAATGGGCCTGGGCTTTGGCTGGAAGATCGTCGTCGTTGCCTCCGCCTTGGTTATCATGACGGCCGCCAACTTGAGCTCGGTGGCCCAGATTGGGGTTTCGGAGATCTGGGCGGAGGGAGGCCTCGCCCGTGAGAGGATAAGCTATCGCAACCTGGAAGCTGAAGAAAAACTAAAAACCGTGCGCGCTACCATTGGGGCAAACCGCGCCCTCGCCGCCGAGCTTGAAGCATGGGCCACGCGGATGGAAGCCCAGGTAGAGGGCAAGGACCTTGCCCAGGTAGATACGGACTGGCTGGAAAACTATTACTACCGCGGCAGCCTGAGCAATCCCCTCATCGTTCGGATGGAAAAGAAGTCAGACGACATGGTGCGCCGAACCGCCCTCTACCTCCTCGTCTCCTATCCCCTCTACCTAGCCCTTCTCATTCTCCTGTCGCGGAACCTCGGTCAACAGCTCAAGCTCATGGCCGGGGTGGAGGAATCCATCCGCTCCCGCGCCCAGGCTCGGCTCAAGGTAGTGAGCATAGACGAAACCGGGGTACTGGCCGCAGCCTTCAACCGCATCATGGACGCCCGCGACAGAGAGACGGAGCTTATCCGCCAAGCCGCAGCGCGGGCGGCCGAGTCGGAAACAAAGTTGCGCGGAACTATGGAGGAGGCTACGGGACTTGCCCGGAGCTTGAGCGCCGAGTCTGCAGAAGTGGGAGAGAAGGCAGCTACCCAAAGGCTCAAAACCTGGGAAGCCAGCGACCCCATCAAGGCCATGGTGCAAGCCGCCCTCAGCCTGGCGGACAAGCTCAACCAGCAAAACGCCGTCGTAGACCGCTTTACCAGTTTTATTTTGGAGATCATCCGTCAAACCTCCCAGGTTATCGAGATGGCGGCCGCCACCCGGGCCATTACCGCCAACCTAGTGGAGACCTCGCGGGAAGGCGAGCGTCTCATAGACCACAACGAGGCCGCCTCCGCCCAAATCCGCCTTTCCACCGCCAGCATCGGGGAAATCACCGCCCTCCTCTCCGACCTGGCGGATAGGACAAACCTCCTGGCCATGAACGCCTCCATCGAGGCTGCCCGCGCCGGTTCCGCCGGCAAGGGCTTTGCCGTCGTCGCCTCGGAAATCCGCGGCTTGGCGGAATCCTCTGCCCGCAGCGCGGCCTCCATCAAGGACACCATCAAGGAGGTAGCCGGCCGCGTAGACGAGGGCTCGGCTATCGCCACCGAGGCCAAGGCCGCCTTTTCGCGCATCTTAAGGGGGGTAAGCGAAACCGAGGAGATCAACCGCAACCTCCAGGGCCTCATGGAAGTTCAGGGGCGGGGCATAGAAGACGTTCGAGCCATCATACCCCTCATGTCGGAATCGGCGGCCGTCCTCAGTCAGATGTCGCATTCCCAAGGAGACTCTGCCCAACAGCTCAACAGCTTCACCCAGTCCATATCCCTGAGTACCGACGCCCTCGAGACTTCCGCCAAAAATCAGGAAAGCACCGTGGCATCCCTGCTTTCCACCTTGAAACGCCTGGATGAGGTTATCGGCGCAAACCGTAATATCATTTCCGAGCTGGCGGAAGCCACGGGAAGGGCATCTTCTTGAGCCAAAGCCGGAAGAACATTCATTGACAGCACCCACCCCCCATGTTAGGCTCGAAGCAAGCAAACTTTCAAACGTAGCGGGGAAAAAGATGAAGAATAATAAATCAAGCATGCTTAAACGCGCATTTGCCAGCATCGCGGCCGGCGCCAGCCTCTTCACGCTCTGCCTTCTCCTTGAGGCCTGCCAAAGCTTTCCGGAGCCAAAAACGGAAGCATCGGCCCTTCTTATCGGAAAGATCGAGCACCAGAGCGTTGGAACCCTCCAATACCGCGGCTTCTCCGTATCCGGCACGAACACCCAGGACATCACCATCTATCTTGAGCATTTGTCAAGCGGAAAGGAATATACGGTAGGGAGCGACCTCAGGGGCTATTTCGTCAGCTCCCGACTGCCCCCAGGTTGGTACAAACTCAAGCGCTACAGCATCAAGATATCCAACTCCGATGGCTGGTATAACTTCGGCGGCAACCCCAGCCGATACTACAAATATTTCGAAATCCTGCCAGGGCAGGTGAACAACCTCGGCCTTATCATCTGGCGTAGCCATTGGAAGACGGGTCAGGCAGACGTGAAGGGAGTCCTACACGAGTTCGACTATGAGGCGGAGTATCTCCCCATCAAACAGCGTTACCTCTCTGCATCTCCTCAATCAAGGTGGTGGAGCATGCCCTATTCGGACGCCGCCATCATGGACACGCGCCCGAGCGGGCGCTAGAGGACGCGGCAAAGTGGGGGGAAGGGATTCGTTTTTAAAAAATGAAAACGTTGACATACGAACCCTCCCCTGGCTCGCGCTTATCCTCATATCAGCCACAGCATCCCTTGCAGCCGAGCCGCGTTGGGCCGATGCCGCCGTGCTGGCCTCGCTTTCCCCCATCCGTGAGCTGGAACACTACCCCCCCGGTTTTTACGACGGCGACCCCCTCCCGCCCCGAACCGCCTACCTCAGTTTTGACGACGGCCCCACGGAGTTCACCGAAGAGATCCTAGACATCTGCGCCCAAGAATCCGTAAAGGCATCCTTCTTTCTCTGCGCGCGCTGGGCAAAGGAAACCTGGCTTCCCCAGCCTTCGGCCTATGACCTCTACCCGCACACGCTCAGGCGCATGTACGCCCAGGGTCATGCGATAGGCAACCATACCGCCAACCACCAGTCCTTTACGGACCTCGGGCCCCAGGGTATAGCGCGTGAGCTTAAAACAAACGCCATGCTCCTGGAATGGGCAATCGGCCCCGGCTATCCGGCAATGACCCTGGTACGGCCGCCCTTTGGCGCCCCCTGGTGGAAAAACGGCCAAGCCTGGGCCATGCGCTCAGCCGGTGAGGCCCTACGCAATACGGGTGTGGTTTGCATGTGGAATGACTTCGCAGATAGCTACGACTCCCACGACTATCCGCGGGGCGAATGGTACACCAAAGCCGGCACGGACAGGTCGACTCCGGAATTCATGCGCAAGGCAGATAAAATCGCGCAACGCATCTTAGCGGCGGCGGACGGGCGCGGCATGGTCATCCTCATGCACGACAGCCACCCTAGCTCCGTGGCGGCCCTGCCGCGGATCATCTCCGGGCTCAAGGCGCGGGGTTACAATTTCTCTACCATGGAAGACTGGGTCAGGTGGCGCTATGGGATAAGCAGCGCGGAACTCTTAAAGAAAAAGCCGGCTCCCCGCCTCAGCATTCGCTAAAAAAGGGTACTGGTATAACCAATTTTTCCCTCTTTAACCTGAAATTTCCGCACCGTATTCTTATCTTCAAGAATTTTTTTTCCTCCTTTTTCCCCAGCTAAGATGAGGCCTCCCTCAAGCATCACATTGAAGATCATTCCAATTATTTCTTTATTATAAAATCAGTTAATACCTTCATCCTGAAAATACACCAGAGCCAAAAACCTGAGATTGTCAAAGTTTGAACCCTTCTAAAGCATTTGACATTATAAAAACACTATGTATATAGTGAGGCTGAAAGGGAAAACGCTTTCCCTTCAACTAAAAAAGATTGAATAAGAGGCCGCTAAGGAGTTTTCATGAACAAACACGCTATCTTCCATCAGGCAAAATCGCAGATGTCCTACGCCCTTTCTTCCGAGCGCGCCTTTGTACGCATGCGCGTAGCGCGGGAAGATATGGATTCTGTAGAACTAGTCTATGGAGACAAGTACGAGACCCATTTCTTCCAAAGCGTCGCCATGCAACTGGAAGCGCGAACGAGCCTTTACGACTACTTCTGCGCGGAAGTCCCGGTGCGCAATCGGCGCTTGGCCTATTTCTTCCGCTTCAAGTCCGGAAAGGAAAGCTGTTCCTACTCAGAGCTCGGCTTTGGGCCCTATGATGCCGAGGCTCCGCAGATGTGGCGGGGCTTTTTCCAGATTCCCTACCTCCACGACTCAGAGATACTCGCGCCCCCGGACTGGGTTCAAGACGCTGTCTTTTACCAAATCTTCCCGGATCGTTTCAAACGCGGTGACAACAAGGCATCAAAGCGCGTTTTCGACCCCTGGCTTGGCCCCAAGGAATCACCGGAGCGCAAAACAAAGACAGGCGGTAACCTGCGCGGCATCATCTCCAAACTGGACTACATCAAAAGCCTGGGCTGCAACGCCCTCTACCTTACCCCCATCTTCCTGGCCGAGTCCAACCACAAATACGACACCTGGGATTACGGCAAGGTAGACCCGGACTTCGGCACGGCCAAGGACTTAAAAGATTTGTTGGCCCAGGCCCATAAACGCGGCATGCGCGTCATACTGGACGGGGTCTTCAACCACTCCGGCCCCCGCTTCAAGCCCTTCCAGGACCTTGTGAAAAAGGGCAAACTATCCGCCTATCGCGACTGGTACCACGTGCGCCGCTTCCCCCTGGAATATGAGAAATTAGTGGAACTTAACTCATCCAAACACTGGTCTAACTGGTACCTGGACGAGGGCGGCCGCAACATCTTGAGCTATGAAACCTTTGCCCACGTTCCGCAGATGCCAAAGCTCAATACATCCGACCCAGCACTGCGCCGCAACCTCCTCAAGACGGTTGCCCGTTGGACGCGCTACGCGGACCTAGACGGTTGGCGGCTGGACGTAGGCGACGAGGTGGAGCACGACTATTGGCGCGCCTTTAGGCGCGCGGTTAAATCCGAGAAACCGAATGCCTACATCGTGTCAGAGATAGGCCACGACGCCCTACCCTGGATCCAAGCAGACCAGCACGACGGTGTTATGAACTACCCCATCACCTGGCTCTGCGACGCCCTCTTTGCGCGGGGCGCCATGGAAATAGAGGAATTCAGGGATGGAGTTACCGCCCTCCTCATGCGCTATCCAGGGCCGGCGAACCATTCCATGCTCAACCTCCTTGAGTCCCACGACACCCTGCGCTTCCTAAACCGTGCCGAGGGAGACAGTGGCCGCCACTTTGCCGCTTTGGCCTTCATCAGCTGTTTCTGTGGCGCCCCGATGATCTACTATGGTCAGGAGATCGGGCTTGACGGCGGGGACGACCCGGACAACAGGCGCTGCATGCCCTGGGAAGAAAAGGATTGGGACCTAGACTGGCAGGAAAAACTGCGCAAACTTTTTTCCCTGCGCCAGGCCGAGGTCTGCCTACGGCGCGGAAGCTTCCGCTGGAGATTGGATATAGATAAGGCCTTGGCCTTTTGCAGAAAATTCGACGGGCAAGAAATACTCGTCCTCATCAATCCTGGGGCTAAAAAGGTCTCAATAGGCATAGAGGCAGAGTGGCGCGGCAGCCATGAGCTCTGGCTCGCCGGCGGCAAGGTCGCCGGCGGCAAAGTCGTGGCCGGCAAGATCGGCGCCAAGCTTGAGCTTGGGCCCTACGGTTTGGCGGTGCTTAAAAGATGAGCATAACCATCCACGACGTCGCCCGAGAGGCGGGGGTATCCATTTCCACCGTGTCCAAGGTCATTCACGGCTCCGGGCGCATCTCCTTGGAGACATCGGAACGGGTGCGGCAGATCATGGAGAAGCTACGCTTCCAGCCCAATAACATAGCACGCGCCTTTGCCCAACAAACCGCCGGAACCATCGGCGTCTTGATGGAACTGCACGCCCACTCCGTCTCGGTAACCCCTCACAACTACGAGATCCTCGGCGGCATCGAGTCCGTCATGCAGGAAAACGGCTACCTCCTCTCCCTCTCCAACATCGCCACCCAGGCAGATCTGAAAAACGTCATGGATATGATGGTCAGGGCAAAGCGGATAGACGGCTTTATCTTCCACTCATCCTTTCTCACCCTGGACGTGTTACGCTATCTCAAGACAAACTCCGTGCCCCACGTCATCATCGGGGAAACCGAGACCGGCCAGTCATCCTGCTGGGTAGACGTGGACAACACGGAAGCCGGGCGTTTAGCCGGGCGGCATATAGCGGGCATTGGCCGCAGGCGAGTGGCCTTCTTGGGCGGCCCGGACAACGATAAGATAAGCTACCGCCGCTACCTGGGCCTAGCTGAGGAACTTGAGGTCGCGGAAGTCCCCTTTGACCCCAGACTGCGCTCGGTAGACTGCCGGGACTTCGCCTCAGGCCAAGCCGCTATGGCGGGGATACTCTCTGACCCCTCGCGCCAAGGGGTAGATGCCGTAGTCTGCTCTTCAAATTTCGTGGCGGCCGGGGCTATGCGCGCCGCCGTCCAAGCCGGCCGCTCCATACCGGCCGATATCGCCTTTATCGGCTTTGACGATTACCCCCTGGCGCCCTTCCTTGAGCCGCCCCTGACTATTGTGGCCATGGATATGTATGGCTTGGGCCTCCACGCGGGCAAGGCTATGCTCTATACCCTCAAGAATCCGGGCATGGGCATATCCTTCCGCATGCTCGCCCCGGAACTCATTGTCAGGCAAAGCACCCTGCCGGATTAGGAGCAGTGCCTGCCGGGTAAGGCTGCCTAAAGTTTAGCCTTGCAATTGCCGGGAAATCATCAATACTTTTCAATATGAAGCTTCTTGGTTTTGTTAGCGGGTACTAACCCTTTCCTAACAATTCCACTTCGTACATGGGAGGGATTGATGAAAAAACAAGCGGCGCAGAGCGCCTCTCCCGACCCCCGTGATATCAGCGAAAGCAGCCAAGCCACCCTTCTCAAGGAACCTGCGGCTATCGTTGGCGTTGGGGCATCGGCGGGGGGCCTGGAAGCCCTGCAATCCTTTTTTCAGGCCGTTCCCCCGGATTCCGGCATGGGCTTTGTCGTCATCCAGCATCTCTCGCCGGACCATAAGAGCCTGATGGTAGAGCTCCTTGCCCGCAAAACCGGCATAAACGTCCAAAGGGCGGAAGACGGCATGGACATTAGGGCCAACAACGCCTACCTCATACCGCCCAAAAAAAACCTCAGCATCTTCCATGGGCGCATCGTCCTGTCAGAGCAAAAACCGCGGGGAGAGATCAACCTTCCGGTAGACATATTCTTCCGCTCCTTGGCGGAGGATCAGGGAGAAAAGGCTGTTGGCATCGTCCTCTCTGGAACCGGCAGCGACGGCACGCGTGGGGTACGGGCTATAAAAGAATGGGGCGGCCTGGTCATGGTGCAGAGCGAGGAAAGCGCCAAGTTCGACGGCATGCCACGGGCGGCGGCAAGCACCGGGGTGGCGGACTTTATCCTTCCGCCGGAACAAATGCCCGCCCAACTGGTAGCATGCCTGCGTCACCCCTACAGCACGCGCCAATCCCGCCAGGTTGAGGCGCTCTCGGAAGAATCCGGCCTGACCCGCTTATTCTCCCTCTTGCGCAACAAAACCAAGGTGGACTTTACCTACTACAAGCCAAGCACCATCACCCGCCGCATCGAAAGGCGCATAGCGGTAACCCAATCCGCGGACTTGGATGCCTACATCCACCTCATGGAAAGAGAGAGCTCCGAGATTTCAGCCCTCTACCGGGAGCTCCTCATCGGCGTGACATCCTTTTTCCGCGACCCTGAAATAATGGCCCAAGTCCAAGAAAAGTTCCTGCCCGAACTCCTCGAACACAGCCCAGGGCGCGAGCTGCGCTTCTGGGTAGCCGGCTGTTCCACCGGGGAAGAAGCCTATACCCTGGCCATCATTGCCAGAGAAACCATGGAGCAGATGGGGCTTTCCCGCGACGTGAAGATATTCGCAACGGATATTGACCGTGCAGCAATCCTTAAGGCTGGTACCGGAGTGTACCCGGAGAGCATTGCCGCCGACCTAAGCCCCAGCCTGCTTGCCAAATATTTCTACTGCCGCGGCGAGAGCTATCAAGTGTCGCGCAACCTGCGGGAAATGGTTGTCTTTGCCCAGCACAATCTGGTAAAGGATCCACCCTTTACGCGCATAGACTTAGTCAGTTGCCGCAACCTCCTCATTTATTTGCAACCCAACCTCCAGCAACACGCCCTGGCCATGTTTGGCTTTTCCCTCCGCCCCGGCGGCATACTCTTTTTGGGAAACAGCGAGACAGTGGGGGATATGGAGGATAGGTTCGAGCCTATCGACCGCAAAGCCCGCATTTACAAGGCCATCGGCAAGGCAGGGCTACGCCGGGCGGCAGCGGATATCCGTCTAGACAAGGAAAGCTCGGTCAGCGTTCTACCGGGTAGCCTCGTCTACGGGTCCGCACAGCGCGCATCCCCCCGCGAGCACGACCGCTTGGTGCTACGTATTTTAGATACCCTGAGCAGCCACTATGTGCCCTTAGCCGCCGTGGTCAATGAGCAGATGGAACTCCTTCACATCATGGGCGACCCGACCGGGATATTCTCCCTGCCCTCGGGCCGTGCCGTTTTTGACATCTCCAAAATGCTCGACCGCGAGCTGGCCATACCCCTGGCAACCGGGATCCAAAAAACCTTCCGCAGCGGCGAAGAGCTCCTCTACTCCAACGTCAGGCTTCAGGAATCCGACGTCGGCCGAAACCTGCGTATCCGAATCCGCCCCCTGCCGGGGCGCAAGAGCGAGGAAGCCCTCGTCATCATCTTTTTTGAGCGCTTGGAGGATAGCCCGGCCCCGGAAAACGCGGCGGTCCAATACGACCTAGACGAGGAAGCCAGGCAGCGCTTGCAAGACCTGGAGCAAGACCTGCAATTCACCAAGGAAAATCTTCAGGCTACCATTGAGGAGCTGGAGACATCCAACGAGGAACTGCAGGCCACCAACGAGGAGCTCCTTGCCAGCAATGAAGAATTGCAAAGCACCAACGAGGAACTACAGAGCACCAACGAAGAGCTCTATACCGTCAACGCCGAGTATCAAAACAAGATCATTGAATTGACCGAGGTGCAAAACGACGTGGAGAATCTCCTTTCTTCGTCAAGGATAGGCATTCTCATTCTGGATGAGGATATCTGCATACGGCGTTATTCCCCCCAAGCGGCGGAGGTCTTCCACCTGGTAGACGCCGACATAGGCCGCCCCCTCAAGCACATGAACCACCAACTTTTAGGCTTTGACCCTGTCAAAGCCGCCCTTGAAGTCCAAGCGGCTCTTAGCCCTAAGGAAGAAGAGCTGCGCGCTGAGGATGGACGCCTCTACCTTGTAAGAATTCTTCCCTACCGCGTCGCGCCCGAAACCTTTGCCGGCGTTGTCATCACCTTGATAGATATCAGCCCACTGAGGGAGGCCCATGAACAACTTGATTTCAGCCAACGCACAGGGGCCGATATCGTCAAGCAGATGCCCTCCGGCCTCTTTGTCTATGCCGTGGAGGATTCTGGCGATCTGCGGCTATTAAGCGGCAACCCCGCCGCCGAGAAAACCACCGGAATTGACATCCAAAAGAGCGTCGGTAAGGAGTTCCTGGACATCTGGCCGGGAACGAACGGAGAAAAAATCAAAGAGCGCTTTCTCCAAGCCTACCGGGAGAATAAACCGGCCTATCTGGAGGAAGTGTCCTACGAGGATGAGAACATCGTGGGCGTCTACCATATCCACGCCTTTAGCTTGCCGGGCAAGCGCCTGGCGGTAGGCTTTGAGGACGTCAGCCAAAGCAAGCGCGCCGAGAAGCTGCTCGCGGAATCTGAGGAGCGCTATCGCTGTCTCTACAAGCTCCTGGCCGAGGCAGAGGAAAGCGCCCGGATGGGCAGTTGGACCTGGGACGTTGCCAGCGACAAGGTGACCTGGTCTGAGAATCTCTTCCGGCTTTTCAGGCTTGACATAAAAAAACAAGCGCCAGATTTTGCGGAGCAAGACAAACTCTATACGCAAGAGTCGATACGCGCCCTAAGGGAAGCCGTAGCCAACACCCTAAGGACCGCCAAGCCCTATCGGATTGAGCTTGAGGGGAGGCGCGCAGATGGAAGCTCAATGCAGTGCATTGCCCGCGGCCAGGCGGAAACAGGCGCGGATGGAAGCGTTCATAGGCTTTTTGGATCGCTCCAGGAGCTGGAGAGCCCATGAAAAAAAGCCAAGATAGAGGGGATAAACTGCAAGGAGCCAAAGGCGCAAAAGCCTTGAGCCCCGAACGGCTTGCCCACGAGTTGACGGTCTACCAGGCAGAACTGGAAAACCAAAACGAAGAGCTGCGCAACACACAGCTGGCCCTCCAAGACACAAAAAATCGCTTTGCCAACCTCTACGAATACGCACCTGTCGGTTATCTCCGCCTTGATGCCTCCGGCATCATCCGCCAAGCCAACGCCACCTGGCAGCTCATGATCAAACGTCCCGATGAGGATTCCCGCGGCAAGCCCTTTGCCGATTTTCTAGAAAAGGAAGACGCCTCCGCCTTCCTTGCCCGCTTTCGCGCCTTCTTCCGCAACCCGGCGGAAAAACAGATTCAAGCCAGGGTGCGGCTCCCGGATGCCGCCTTCTTTCACGCCCGAATAGAAGCGCGAGCTAATCCAATCCTCAAGATGGAGGACTCTAGCCCTCCCCCCGCCACCGATATTTTGGTAACCATAAGCGATATCTCGGAACTCGAAGCATCCCGCCAGGAACTGCGCCTTAAGAACGAGGAACTGGAAAGGGCCAAGGCCCGGACCGAGCGCCTCAATTCAATCCTGCGCGCCATCCGCAACGTCAACCAGCTCATTACCAAAGAAGAGGAACGCCAGCGCCTGATCGAAGGCAGCTGCGTCTACCTAACGGAGGGAATGAGCTATTACAGTGCCTGGATAGCCCTCCTAGGCCCAGCGGGGGACTATGCCGAGCTCATTGCTATGGCAGGGGAAGATGCCGGCCTGGAGGAAGTAGCCGAATCCATGCGACAGGGGCGTTTTACCCCCTGCGCCAAGCAGGCCCTTTCCGACGACAAGGTTATCAGCATCCGCCAGCCGATTGCAGAATGCAGAGAGTGCCCCCTTGCCCCCTCTTACAAAAATCGGGCGGGTCTCTGCAGGCGCATACAATTCGGATCAAAGGTCTATGGCATCCTCACCGTCTCCGTGCCCCTTGACTACGCTGATGACGCCGAAGAGCAGGCCTTGTTAGGGGAGCTTGCCAACGACCTGGGTTTTGCCCTGCATAAGATAGATATCGCCGAGCGCCTCAACAAAAGCCAGCTTGAGCTTCTGCGGGAAAGGGAAAGGCTTGGCTTTATCATTGAAGGCTCCCGGCTGGGAACCTGGGAATGGAACGTCCAAACGAACCATACGATTTTCAATGAGGGCTGGGCCGACATGATCGGCTACCGGCTGGCTGAGCTTGGCAATTCAAGCCTCTCTACCTGGGAGCGCTTTGTTCATCCGGAGGACCTAGGCCAAGCAAGTGAGCGGCTTGCCCGTTGTCTGGATGGTATATCGCCCAATTATGAATGCGAATTCCGCATGCGGCATAGAGACGGCCACTGGGTCTGGATCTTGGACCGGGGGCGGATTATGACCCGCGACTCTTCCGGCAAGCCGCTTATGATGTTCGGCACCCACACCGACATCAGCCTCCTCAAGGATGTCCAAGAAAGAGCTGAGCTGCGTGAGCGCTACCTTGAGACCATCCTTCAAACATCCGCAGACGGATTCTTCGTTTTTGACGCCGAAGGCCGCTTCATAGAGGTAAACCAGGCCTTTTGCGCCATGAGCGGTTATTCGCGGGCAGAGCTTCTGACGCTAGGCATTCGAGACATAAATTCGACCGAGACCCCCGAAGAAACCGTAAGACACATTGCTCTGGTGAAGTCTCAAGGATGTGATTTCTTTGAAACCATCCATCGCCGCAAGGACGGCAGCCTCTACCCCGCGGAAATATCAACGGCATTTCTACCGGAGAACGATGGCCGCTTTGTCTGCTTCTGCCGCGACCTGACTGAGCGAAAGCGCAGGGAAGAACGCATCCTCCTGTTGGGGGAAATGCTTGACGCGGCGCCGGCCTCAATAACCATCCACGACACAAGGGGCCGCTTCCTCTTTGCCAACCGCGTCACCGCCCTTATCCACGGCTACGACAGTGAGGCTGAATTCATTTCTAAAAACCTCCATGAGGTAGACGTGCCGGAAAGCGAAGCCCTGCTCGCCGAGCGCTTCCGCAAAATTCACGAAGAGGGTGAGGCGCATTTCGAGGTTTGTCACTTCCGCAAAGACGGCTCTATCTTCCCCATGGAGGTGCTTGCCAAGCTCATCCAGTGGGAGGGAGAAAGGGCAGTATTGAGCATAGCCACGGACATCAGCGAGAGAAAACGCGCCGAATTCGAGCTCCTCCAGGCCCAGAAGATGGAATCCATCGGCCGCTTGGCGGGAGGGGTGGCCCACGACTTCAACAATATGCTGGGCGTCATCTTAGGCTACGCCGAGCTGGCCATTTCCGGTTGTCAGGCCGACGATAGAATAAAGGAATATCTGCGGCAGATCCACGGTGCGGCCCAGCGCTCAGCCGGCATTACGCGCCAGCTCTTAGCCTTTGCCCGCAAGCAAACCATTGCACCAAAGATACTCGACCTCAACGACACCGTAGCGGGTATGCTCAAGATGCTCAAACGCCTTTTAGGCGAAAACGTGGAATTGATCTGGACCCCGGCAGCCGATATCCCCAGCGTCAAGCTCGACCCGGTACAGATAGACCAAATATTAGCCAATCTCTGCGTTAACGCCCGCGACGCCATTAGTGGCGTGGGTAAGTTATGGATAGAAACCGGGGGGTACAGTAAAGGATCATCCTTTACACTTCTCAAGGATCATACTTTACACTTTTTGAACAAATGCAGACCCTCTGTGAAGGGGGTATGCGATGGCTTGGAAGGTGCAGAGAATGGAG
>JBGSOB010000138.1:0-21191 GCA_041739325.1 Treponematales bacterium | reverse complement strand
GAGAAGATTCCAGCCGAGTACCGCGAGGCACTGACGGCGGTGAACGAAAAGGTGGGCACGGAGATTGGCTTGGAATTCCTTAAGAAGGAAGGCAGCGTTGTCGCCGAGCTCCAGAAATACGGCATGACATTAGTGAGTGTGAGCGACGCGGACCGCATTGCCTGGCGCGAAGACTTCGCCAAGGCGGTTGAAAAGGGAACCGGCAGCGTCTTTACCAAAGAGATGATGGATATCATCTACGCATCCTTAGAGGAATTCCGGAAGGCTAAGAAATGAAAACTCGGCCTAAAATAGTCCTGTGGTTTGAGGAAGCGGTTGCCTTTGCCGCCTCTGCTGTTATCATCTTCATCCCTTCCATTGACAAGGTCATCCAGAAGGTCTTTCCCAAGACCGGCGGCATACCCAACTCCAGCCAGTATGTCTCCTACGCAATTATCGCCCTCTGCTTCTCCGCCTCTATCCTGACGACCCGTGAAAAGCGGCATCTCTCCGTAGGCATTCTTGAACAGTACAGTAAGGGAAGTTTGCAGAACATCGTTCGCATCTTCAATACCTTTTTAAGCGCCGCTGTCTCCATCATATTCTTTATAAGCTCGCTTGCATTCGTCTTTACCGCAATAGAGGCCAGCAAGCGCATCGGCTTTATCCCGGAGCGCGTCTTTATCCTCATCATTCCCCTCGCCTTCCTTATCATGAGCGTCTACTTCCTGCGTTACGCAGATATAAGCCTGCGCGCCAAGCTTATTACCGGTGCCCTCGCCTATCCCCTCGGGCTATTTTTAAGCCTGCCGGCTATCACGGATTGGGTCATGATATCAGGCGCCGGCATGCCGCCCATCCTCTCCGCCCTCGGCACAGCCTTAACTACCATCTACCCGGTATTCCACATCATATGGATCGTCGTTCTCTTAGCCGGCGCGGTTTCCGGCACCCCTATCTTCATCATACTCGGGGCCCTGGCCTTTAGTTTCTTTACCAATCAACAAAGCCCCATCATCGCCATTCCCTCCGAATGGTCATCCCTCCTGCGCGGCGATATGATACCGGCCCTGCCCCTCTTTACCATGACCGGCTACATACTCTCAGAAAGCCAAGCCGGCAAGCGCCTCATTGAAGTGATGAAGGCATTCTTCGGTTGGATGCCCGGCGGAATGATCATCGTCGCCGTCGTGGTCTGCACATTCTTCACAACCTTTACCGGCGCATCCGGGGTCACTATCCTTGCCCTCGGCGTCCTCTTAGCCTATATCCTTAAAGAAAGCGGCCGCTATTCGGACAACTTCACCCACGGCCTCCTCACCGCTTCCGGCTCCATCGGCCTCCTCTTTCCCCCCAGCCTGGCCGTCATCATGTACGGGGTTTTCGCATCCTTGGACATCCGCCAACTTTTTTTGGCGAACATCTTCCCCGGCATCCTCTTAGTCCTTTCCATGTGCGTTGCCGGTATCGTTTTTTCCATCCGAACCAAGGCCCCGACATTCCCCTTTAAACTGTCCACCGCCCTGCGCTCGCTCGTGACGGCCTTTTGGGAACTCCTCTTGCCCCTCCTCATCATCGCTTCCTACTTCCTTGGCATCACGACCATCCCGGAAGCGGCGTCTTTTTCAGTCCTCTACGTCATCATCGTTGAAGTGCTTATAAAGCGGGAGATATCCCTAAAAAAACTCCCCTCTATAATCATGAAGGGGCTCTCGGTTGTCGGCGGTACATTGATAATCCTGGCCGCAGCGCGCGGTTTGGCCCTCTTTATCATAGACGAGCAGATTCCCCAAGTGATCACATCCTGGGTTGCCACCTGGATACACTCCAAGTTCGTCTTCCTCCTCTTTTTAAATCTTCTGCTCTTAGTCGTTGGTTGCTTTCTCGACGTTTTTTCAGCCATCATGGTGGTTGCCCCCCTTCTCTTTCCCATGGCCGCCCATTTCGGCGTCAATTCCTACCACCTGGCGACTATCTTCCTCACCAATTTGGGCATCGGCTTCCTCACCCCGCCCGTGGGCATGAACCTCTTTTTAGCCTCGTATACCTTTGAACAGCCGCTTACAAAGATATATCGCCGCGTCTTGCCCTTCCTTCTCATCCAAGTGGGGATACTCTTACTCATTACCTACATTCCCTGGTTCTCAACCGTCTTGGTTGATTAGGGAGGAAGGGGGAGTGCCCATGTGAGGGAAATGGTGCTGATGAGGGCTGTTAGAGGCCTTGAGAAACTTGCGATTGCTTTGTTTTAAAATGATGCCGTGCCCTTGAGGGCCCGCGTCCTAGCCGGGGCCCGAGGGCCCTCAGGCGACAAGAACGAGGCCCTTAGGCGCCAGAACGAGCGCCCTTAGGCGCCAGAACGCATGGCAATGCCGACAAGCTCGTCGCAGCGTTCGTTGTGCTCGTGTCCTGCATGCCCCTTCACCCAGCGCCAGCCTACGCTACGCTGTGAAGCGAGGGCGTCGAGGCGCTCCCAGAGTTCGCGGTTTTTTACCGGGTCCTTCCCGGCAGTGCGCCAACCGTTTTTTTTCCAAGCATGGATCCAGGTGCTTATGCCGTTCTTTACGTATTGACTGTCCGTATGCACGACGATTTCCTCGCCGGCCGGGGCAATCCCAAAGGCAGTTTCAAGAGCATTGATGACGGCGCAGAGTTCCATTCTATTATTTGTCGTTGCCCGGTCCGAGCCTGAGCCCTCAATGTTGGCGCCCGTATCGGGCCGCAAAATGACAAAGGCCCAGCCGCCCGGGCCAGGGTTCCCCGAACAGCCGCCGTCGGTGTAGATATCCATTGATGAACCGCCTTCTTTAGGGTGTATTAAGCTCAGCCTTGATGAGGTCTGCCAGGGTAGCGGATTCCTCTGCCGTAAGCGTCACGCCCTTTCCCATCTTTTGATGCTCAGGGTCCCATTCGCGTATGTCGAATTTTGGTTCGCGCTTATTCCAGGAAACGAGGTTGAGCTCCTTGCGCCAGCCCTTGCTTCCCTCAGAAAGCACGCCAATATGCTTGACTATAGAAAATTCTATCTCCGCCATACCCTGCCCCTAAATATCCGCGAATTCTCTGGCGCCTTCCCGCATAAATTCCGGGAAGACAAAAACGATGACCCCGCTGGTGCGTATGCGCATTTCCGCAAAACCGGTGGCGGAAAGCTTTTCCAAGGCCGCTTTAGCTTCCTCAATGCTAAAGTCCCCGTCCAAGGCTACCTCGGAGGCGGTTACATAGCCTGAATTTTTACGCGCTACCTTGAGGATAACCCTTTCCAAACTGTCCTTCGGGGAAGTTTGGACGAGGGGCCTCACCTGGGGTCCATTAAGGGCCGCTTGGTAGGATTTGCGTAGGTTTGCCTCTCTCACCTGCATGGGCAGCGTGAGGAGATCGACGAAGGCTCCAATTCCGAACATTCCGCCGGAGAGAAGCCACAGGATCCCGGTTCCAACCTTATTAAGGTAAAAGCGATGGAACCCCAGGGTGCCGAAGCCACCCAGGAACCAGAGGAGATATGCTATTCCCGTTTCGTACATAGTAGCTCAAATATAGCACTTTTTTACCTTATTTGACTATGATCAATTTTTGTGCTAAAACGGCCATCAACGCCGTTTCCAAGGAGTCCTCCATGCTCAAGCCCCTCATCAAGGAACTGCTTTCCTCCCAGGCCGCCGGTCAAAAGGTCGTAGTCCAGGGTTGGGCTCGGACTAAGCGGGAAACAAAGACGGCTGTCTTTATCGAGCTCAACGACGGATCCAGCTTTAAGGGCATCCAATGTGTTTTTGACCTAGAGGGGGCTCAAGCAGAGCTGGGAAAAACCCTAGCGAGGGTTCAGACCGGGGCAAGCATGCGCGTAGACGGCATCTTGCAGGCTTCACCAGCCGCCGGGCAAAGCCTGGAAGTGAAGGGGATTTCCGCAGAAGTCCTGGGCGAAGCCCCGGCTGAGTCCTACCCTCTGCAAAAAAAAGCCCATTCCCTTGAATTTTTACGCGAAATATCCCACCTCCGCCCCCGTACCAACACCTTCGGCGCCGTCAGCCGCCTGCGTAGCCAACTTTCTTTTGCCATCCACAGCTTTTTTATGGAAAGGGGCTTTCAACTCGTCCACACCCCCATCATCACGGCCAGCGACTGCGAGGGCGCCGGGGAGATGTTCCAGGTTACCACCCTTAACCTTGAAGCGATGGTCAAGGCGGGTAAGGCGCCCGACTACTCAAAGGATTTCTTCGGCAAGCGTGCCGGGCTCACGGTTTCCGGCCAATTGAGCGGGGAAACCTACGCCACCGCCCTTGGCAGGATATACACCTTCGGACCCACCTTCCGCGCGGAAAACTCGAATACCACCCGCCATCTGGCGGAGTTCTGGATGATAGAGCCCGAGGTGGCCTTTGCCAGCTTGGAAGACAACATGGAGCTAGCGGAAGGCTTCATCAAGTACGTGCTCAACTGGGCCTTAGAAAAATGCCCGGAGGACATGGATTTCTTCAACCAACGCATCCAACCCGGCATCATCGAAATGCTCGATAAACTGCGCGGCTCCACATTTGCCCACCTCAGTTATACCCAGGCAGTCGCCGAGCTTGAAAAGCACGCGGGGGAGTTCGAATTCAAGCCGGCTTGGGGCTGCGATTTCCAGAGCGAGCATGAGAAATTCCTTACAGAGAAGATAATCGGCGGCCCCCTCATCGTCACCGATTACCCGCGCGAGATTAAGTCCTTTTACATGAAGCAAAATGACGACGGAAAAACGGTGCGCGCCATGGACGTCCTCGTGCCCAGGATAGGCGAGATTATCGGCGGTTCGGAGCGTGAGGCGGATTTCGACAAGCTTGCCGAGCGCATGAAGGAAAAGGGGCTAAGGCAAGAGGATTACTGGTGGTACCTTGACCTGCGCCGCTTTGGTAGCGTGCCGCATTCAGGTTTTGGTCTGGGCTTTGAGCGCCTAATACAGTATATTAGCGGCATGGCAAATATCAGGGACGTCATCCCCTACCCCCGCGCCGCCAAGTCGGCGGATTTTTAGGCAGGCTCAGTGAGTGAATACGCAGGGAAGGGCTCAAACCCTTCCCGTTTTTTAGCCTCTATTTTTTTCCTCCTTCTCATTCCCTTCTTAGCGGCCCAGGCAAGCGAGGAAAGGCTCGCGCTACGTAACATAGACATCGAAGCCTATCCCCTCATCTCCGCGCGGGCGGCCATCCTCATGGATGCAGCCTCTGGGGACATCCTCTATGAAAAAAATCCCGATCTCCCCATTCCCCCCGCATCGCTTACAAAATTGATGACCATCCACCTGGCTTTTCGCGAAGTAGAAGCAGGCCGGCTCTCCCTCGACGACTACATTCCCATTCTCAAAGAGGATTGCGCGCCAGACCTCCCCTATCGCTCCAGCCTCATGTTCTTGGAAGCCGGCATGCGGGTACGCCTACGTGAGCTTTTAGTCGGGCTGGCCATACCCTCAGGAAACGACGCGGCCCTAGCCCTGGCGCGGGCGATATCGGGTAGCCTTGAGGGCTTTGCCATGGAGATGAACGCCCAGGCGCGCGAGATGGGACTTTCTAGCACCGTCTTTGTCGAGCCCTCAGGCCTATCAGAGCGCAACATGACAACAGCCCGCGATTTCGCGAATTTTTGCAGGGCCTATGTGAGAGAGCACCCCCAGGCGCTGAAGGAGCTTCACTCATTAAGCGAAATTCGCTTCCCCTTGCTTGAGCACATGCCGCCGGGCTATGGGGGACGGGAAAGACCTATCGAGCAAAAAAACCGTAATAGCCTTATTTTTGATTATCCCGGTTGCGATGGTCTTAAGACCGGCTACATAGATGAATCCGGTTATAATATAGCCCTCACCGCGGAACGGGGTACTACCCGCTTTATCGCCGTCCTTTTGGGAGGACCCGGCTCCTCAACGGTGTCAGGCTCCGTCATACGCGCTGAAAACGGCAAGAAGCTCCTTGACTACGGCTTTGATAACTTCCAAACCCTCAGGCCACAGATAGTGTCTTTGCGCCCGGTTCGCGTTTGGAAGGGAAAAAGGAAAAATCTTGAGCTGAGGCCGGAGTCCGAACTCGTTTTTACTGCGCGCCGGGATGAAGCGGGGAAGATTGTCTGTGACGTGATTCGAGACAAAGAAGCCCTAGCCCCCATCTCCAAGGGCCAGGAGATGGGCGAGCTTGTCTTTAGCGCAGAAGGAAGAATTGTCAAGCGCATCAAGCTCGTCGCGGTAGAGGATATTCCAGCGGCCAATCCCCTAGCCAGGCTCTGGGACGGAATTATCCTCTTTTTCCGCGGCGGCTTAAAGCGGACTTAGGCTCGAGGCTCTTAGTCCTTTGCGGTTTTAGCTCCCTGCAAGGCTAGCAACCATAACAGCCTTGATGGTGTGCATACGGTTCTCCGCCTGGTCAAAGACCCGGGAGCGGGAACCGCTAAAAACCTCATCCGATACTTCCATCTCGGCAACGCCGAATTTCTCATACACCTCTTGGCCAATTCCCGTTTCTCGGTCATGGAAGGCTGGAAGGCAGTGGAGGAAGATGACGTCCGGATTCCCGGTTGCGGCAAGCATCTGGCTATTTACCCGATAGGGCTCAAGCAATTTGATGCGCTCCGCCATCTTGTCTTCCTCTCCCATGGAAACCCAGACATCGGTGTACAAAACGTCCGCCCCGGCAAGGGCTTGTTTGGCGTTTTCTATGGAATAGACCTCAACCGAGCCCCCTGAAGCCTTAAAGGCGGGGGCCATCTCGTCAAGGAGGGCTTGCGGCGGGGCAAGCTCCTTGGGGCTAATGATGCGGTACTTCATTCCTACCTTAGCCGCGCCTATGAGGAGAGAATTGGACATATTATTGCGGCCGTCGCCTGAATACACCAGGGTGACCCTATCCAGGCTCTTGCGGCAGTTTTCCCGAATCGTCATGAAGTCTGCCAGAACCTGTGTGGGATGGTCGTCGTCAGTTAAGCCGTTCCACACCGGTACCCCTGAATCGCGCGAGAGAATCTCCGCTGTTCGCTGTGAAAAGCCCCGATATTGGATGCCGTCATAGTAGCGGCCCAAAACCTTGGCCGTGTCTTCTATCGATTCTTTTTTGCCCATCTGACTATTTGTCAGGAAAGTCGCGTTCCCACCCTCATCCCAAATTGCCACCTCAAATGCGCAACGGGTACGGGTGGAGGTTTTATCGAAGATAAGGACGATATTCTTACGAAAGAGGAGGTTACCCTTCTCTCCAGAAAGCTTTTTCGCCTTCAGTTCCACCGAGAGATCAAGTAAATACTCGATCTCCTCCCGCGTAAAGTCCTTGAGTGTCAGGAAGCTTCTTCCTCTCAAATTGACCGGCATAAGAGATGTCTCCGGCGCTCCGCGCCTTTGTATGGGCCGAGGTTTCCGTAACCTAGCCAGGGGTGGGCTAAGACCTTCGAGGAAGGTCTTTAACGCATAAATATAACTGCGTTCCGTATCTTTATACATTTTTTTGGCTATTGCCGTCAAGTTGCGAATATTTTTTGCATATTTGCTGTTTTCTTTTGCGAATGCCTTATAAAAGAATGTCCTCAGACTAAATTGCTAATAAAGGTAAAAAAAGAGGGATCTTCTTTTTAATTATTTACAATATAATACTATCTACGTTACGCGCATGTCAGGCATTGCATTCGATTTTCATTTTCCTACAAACTTCAAATGACCTAAGCCAAAACCAGCATCATTCTTTAGTCCCGTATCATGTAGATACCATCATGGGCGCAAAGCATTCCCTCAGATATGAGGGCCTTGGCTGCCTTTTCCATACGCGCCTCCTCTATTCCAGAATCAGCAAGAAGGGCTGGCCAAGGGCGGGAACCGGAGGCGAGTAAGCGCAGGATGGCCCCACGGGCCTCCCGAAGAGAACCCTTGAGGGGGCTTTGGATGACGTGGGCGCTGCTGCGCCGATTGGGGTTTTCAATGTATTTGGGAAGTTCAGCCCCATAGTCCATGAGGGCATAGTACCAAGACCGGGGATCCTCCCTTTCTAGGCTCGCCTCTATTAAGGGCAGTATTTCCGCGTCTTTAATCTTTTCCTCAGCCGCTCTGGCTTGAAAGAAAAAATGTATGTAGACCCTGCGGATATTGGTTTCTATAAAGACATGGGGCAGGCCGAAGGCAAAGGTCGATATCGCCTTTGAGGTATAGGGGCCAATTCCCGGAAGGGCGGCCAGGACCTCCGGCTCTTTTGGAACAAGGCCCCCGTGCCGTTCTTGAATGAGAATAGCGCATTCCCGCAGCCACTTACCGCGGCGGTTATAGCCTAAGCCGCTCCAAGCGCTCAAAGCGGAAGCAAGGCTTGAAGAAGCAAGGGCGCCGATTGTGGGAAATAGCTCCAGCCAGGCGCTGTACTTGGGAATGACGCGGGATACCTGGGTTTGCTGGAGCATGATCTCCGATACCAGAATGGCGTAGGGGTCGCGGGTTTCCCTCCAAGCTAGGGCCCTAGGGTGAAGCCTATAGTTATCCCAGATCGCTTGCTTAAAATCCTGAAGCCCAGTCTCTCTAGTCAAGGGCTTTCTTAGCCGTAAAGGTGTACGAACTCGTGTAAGAGTTCCTCTGCCTTGCCCTTGCATTTTCCGCACACGGTGCCGATCTTTGTGCGCGCCTGAAGGCCTTCCCAATCCTTGGCCCCGACCTTTACCGCTTCCTCTATGTCCTTGTCAGTTACGCCCAAGCATTCGCAAATGACGATTGCCGCCTCTCCCTTGAAGAGGCCATCGCGGCCTGTCTTCTTTAGGTAGTCGTCTATCGAGGCGCGCAGTGCCTTGTCTCCCAAAACGGAGCAGTGGATCTTATTTTCCGGCAAACCGCCCAAGCGCTTGGCGATATCCTGGGGTTTGATCGAATAAGCTTCCTCAATCCCCAAGCCCTTAACGACCTCGGAGAGCATGGAGGTGGAAGCTATAGCCGAGGCGCAACCGTAGGTCTTCCAACGGATATCGACAATGACGTCATCTACTATTTTTAGCATGATGAGCATTTGGTCACCGCAGTTGATATTGCCTACCAAGCCTTCAGAGCTGGCCTCGAATTTTTCATCCGGGTCAAAAACATTGCGCGGCTTGGTAAAATGATCCTTAACCATTTCCGAATACACCCAATCCATTGAAGCTGCCATTATATACTCCTGTCTATCTGGGTATGTTTCCAATCTACCGTAGTCATGCGGCGTAAACGCTCTATGATGGGGGGAAGCTGGGCAAGAACGTAGTCGACGTCGGCATCGCTTGAGTCGCGGCCCAATGAAAAGCGAATTGAGCCGTGGGCCAGCTCCGGCCCCACCCCGGTTGCCATAAGTATGTGAGAGGGATCGAGGCTCCCGGAGGCGCAGGCAGAGCCGGTTGAAACCTCTATGCCCTCAAGATCCAATGAAAGAAGGATTGCCTCTCCCTCAGCGCCCGGAAAGGAGCAATTGAGGGTATTCGCAAGGACTGCCTCCGGGTGGCCGTTTACCCTCACCACGGGGATGGAAGAGAGAATGCCCGTCTTGAGCTTTAGACGCAGGCGCCGCATCTTTTCCATAAGCGCTGCAAGCTCGCGCTGGGCAAGGGCGGCGGCAGCGCCGAAGCCGTAAATACCAAGGTTGTTGTAGGTCCCGGCGCGGTAGCCGGATTCCTGGTGGCCGCCGCGGATGAGGGGATCCAAGGGTGAGCCGGGTTTGACGTAGAGGGCCCCTACCCCCTTGGGCCCGTAGAGCTTATGGGCCGATATCGTCAGATAGTCCACCCCCCAATCCGCTACGTTGACGGGAAACTTCCCTACGGCTTGGACGGCATCGCTATGGAAAAAAGCGCCCTTTTGACGGGCCATCGAAGCTAAGAGAGGTATATCCTGGATCGTTCCAATTTCATTGTTGGCGGCCATGATGGAAACGAGGAGGGTGCTCTGGTCGAGAGCGGCTTGATAGGCCTGCATCGACACGATTCCGTCAGCATCCACCGGCAGGATTACTAGTTCCATGCCCAACTCTTGTAAGCGTTTGGCGGCGTTTATCACGCAGGGATGCTCGATGGCGGAAATGATGATCTTTGAGCGGGAAGGCCGCTTGCGGAACTGCTCGAACATGGTTTGAAAAACCGTATTGTTGGATTCAGACCCACCAGAGGTGAAGATGACGCTCGATGGCGACGCGGCGCCGATGAGGGAAGAAACGGCGGCTCGCGCATCTTCAATGCCGGCCCTTGAGGTACGGCCCGCTTGATGCATGCTTGAGGCATTGGCAAAGAGGCCCTGAGCCTCGCTCATGGCCTGCCACACCAAAGGGTGCATCGGGGTGGTGGCGTTATAATCCATATACACCGTTCTGGGTTCCGGCATTAATGACTCCTTGATACTTCGTTCATTGCTTGCACATCGGCCAAGCTTGTCGTAGACAGAAAATCGTCAATCCTTTCTTTTAAACCGTTCCAAAAGCGGCTTGGCATACAAGCCTGGGATTTGCTGCAGCCCTGTCCGGAATCGCAACAGGCAACCGGGGTTATGGAACCCTCAAGGGCGGTAATCAGCTCGAGCATCGAAATATTCTGGGCCTGCCTAGCTAGGCGATATCCCCCATTTTTCCCGCGCTGGCTCAATACCAAGCCGGAGGACCTGAGGTTGGCAACTATTCCCTCAAGGTACTTAGGCGATATCCCCTCTAGCTGTGCGATGTCTGCAACGCAGACGCCATCCTCACCCGCCTGGGAAATCCGAACCATAGCCCTGAGACCGTACTGTGTCTTTGTCGATACGTTGAACATAATCCTCTAGTATTCCTATCGGAATAGTAGGAATATAGTCAGCTTGAGATTTTTCGTCAAGGGGATCAAGCCCCAGCTAGGCTCTTTCCCTTTTTGGGCACGAGGGCAAGGAGGATGAGGGTGATGATATAGGGCATGGAAAAGCTCCATTCCTGGGGTATGGCTTGTTGACCCTGGAGGAGGTTGGCGGCCGACTCAGCCAGGGAAAAGACTAAACAGGATAAAAGCAGGCCGCTTGTTTTATTCCGGCTCAAATACATGGCGGCAAGTCCAATCCAGCCCTTTCCTCCCGTCATCCCAGGCGCCCAAGCAGAGAGGTTAAGGCAGAGAAGGGCTCCGGCTAAACCGCTGGCAAGCCCAGAAATTGAGAAGGAGAGGGCTCTATAAAATGCAGGGTCTATGCCGGCGGCCCGCGCTGCGGCAGCCTGGGAACCAACGGCCCGCAGGCGTAAACCAGGACGGCTCTGCCTGAGATAGAAAGAAAAAAATATAAAAAAGGCGCACGCGAATAAGCCATTAAAAAGGGAGAGGCCCCAGTCCCCTTGAAAGAGGGGAAAACGATCTTTGAGTCGTACGACGGCGGCCGTTCCAAAGCTCAGTTTTGAGAAAAAGCTAACCGCGGCTAAGAGCACTAAATTGGCGGCTAGGCCGGCAAGGATCGGATCGGTTCGAAATCTATCTATAGCAAGGCTGAGGCCGAGGGCGAAGATGGCGCAGACGCTAGATGCAAGGAGGACGGCCAAGAGGGGGTTGAGGCCGGAATAGATTGCGGTAGCGGCGATAAAAGAACCAAGAAGGAGCTGACCCTCGATTGCCATATTGACGCGCCCGGAGAGCTCGGTAAAGAGGGCGCCTGAGGCTATGATAAGAAGTGGGGCAAAGTAGAGCATGGTAGAGGCTATGAATTCAGGCATGAGTATCCCGCCGCTCTGAGAATCGGCCTGAAGCGGCCGCAAAGAATATCAAGGCTTGGATGATGGCAGCTAGCTCGCCGGGTAAACCGGAGGTCATTTGGGCCGACTTCGTACCGGCATCAATATAGGCAAAAAGAAGGGCGGCCAGAGGAAGGAGGAAGGGGTTTGATCTAGCCACGATGGCGCAGGCCAAGCCCGACCAACCCAAGCCGCTTGAAAAACCGCGAATGACGCGGCCATGGTCTCCACTCATGGCAAGAAATCCGCAGAGTCCCATGATAGCCGAACTGAAGGCCATTACCTTGAAGCGCAGACTTTCGGTGGAATGCCCGCTATACTCGACGAATTTTCGGGAGTGCCCGCTTAGTCGCGTAAGCAGGCCGCCCCGGCTTCTGTAGAGGAATAGGTAAAAGAGAAAACAGGCCAGGAGGGAAATCAAAGCGCTTGTGTTGAGCGAACTTTGCGAAAGCAGGAGGGTCGGCCTTTGATCCTGCCGCAGGAAGGCAGTTGCGATAATCTGGCTCTTAGGGTCGCGCAAGGGGCTGGAAACAGCCCAGTCCAGCAAGGGCAGGAGGGCTTGAGAAAGGAGAAAGCTTGTAATCAGCTCATCACGGCCGGAAAGCCTGCGCATACATGAGGGCAGGGAGCCGGCAAAGGCCCCGGCGGCCATAGACGCCAGAGCTGGAAGAATAAAGGCTAAAATCCCCCACGAAGGCGGAAGAAGGCGGGCCAGGGCAAAACCTGTCACGGCCCCTAGGTAGATAAAGCCCTCGCCCCCAAGATGGATGATGCCGGCCTTAAAAGCTAGCGACGCTGCCAAGGCGGAAAGGCAAAGTAGGGCGGCGCGATTGAGCATATTTCCAAAGGAAAAAAGATGGGCGAAGGGGCCTAAAAAAAAACTAGCCAAGCCTGAGGGCTGATATATTACGAGAATAGAAAAACCAAGCGCGACGGCGCATAAAAAAGCAAGAATGCCGATGGCGCGCCGCCCTGATAATCCCGGAAGTGCTATTTCTCTCATGTCTCCCCGAGCATGGCACGGCTGACCTTATCGGTTTGGCCCGGCCTGTTTTCCGCCTCAAGCGTAAATGATCCTCGGTAGAGTACCGCTATACGGTCAGCCAAGGCAAGCGCCTCATCGATATCGGAGCTTAAGAGGATGATGGAACGCCCCTTGCGCTTTGCCTCCAAGAGGGCTGTATAGACGATCTCTCGGGAGCGAGCGTCCAGGCCGCTTGTCGGTTGGCAGGCGAGAACCCAACTAGCCTCAAGGGAAAGTTCCCGATTGATGATCAGGGCTTGTATCTGTCCGCCTGAGAGGCTTCCCGCCAACCTTTCCATATTCTGAGGCGGCGGGAATATCGTGCAACGAGATTTAGCTTTCGCATCCATGCTGCTTTTTGAACTACCCGGAAAATTAAAGGCAGTCAGACCGTCAAGTGCTAGCAGGTTTTCCCTTATGCTGGCCTGCGGACAAATGCCCAAGCCAAGGCGGTCGGATGGAATATAGGCCATACCGGCGCTGCGCGTCTTTTCTATACCGGATACTGGAGAACCGGCTACGCGTAGGCAAGAGCCGCTTATGGGGCGTAGCCCGGAGAGGGCGAATTCCAAGTCTTCAAGCCCGTTGCCGGCTAAGGCGACGATAGCCAAACATTCTCCCCTCTGCACAATAAAATTCAAGGCTTTGGCGCCCGCGGCATTAGCGTTCGCACTGGTTTGTGGTAAGCGTATATCCTTTACTTCCAATGCAGGCAGCCCCTGTGAATCTTTATGGCTAGGAATAGGGCTCTGCGCACTCTGTGAGGAAAGATCACATTGCCCCGATTCTCCGAACATCAGGTTATAGGCGCGTTCTTCGTCAAAGACCTCAAGTTGCCCCACGCTCCGTCCATCACGCATAAAGAAAAAACTATCGATTCCTTGGCGTAATTCGGCCAAGCGATGCGTCACGACAACGACCGCCTTGCCGGCATCGGCTAAGCGCCGCAGGAGGAGAAAAAGAGCATCAGCCTCGGCGGTGGATAGAAGAGACGTGGGCTCGTCGAGAATTAGCAACTCCGCCCCGCGCGATAGCACGCGCAGAATCTCCGCTTCCTGCTTTTCCGCGTGTGAAAGATCGCCTACTATGGCTTGCGGGTTGAGGGAAAAACCAAAATCCCTGGCAGCGTTTACCGCCCTCATGAGCATCCGCTTTTTATCAAGAATCAAACCGCCCATGAGGGGTTCGGCTCCCAAGCATAAATTTTCTGCTATGCTCAAATCCGGCACCAAAAGTGGATGCTGGTGCACCAGCCCTATCCCCTCAAGGGCCGCTTTGTGGGGAGAATCAATGTAGACCCTTTTACCGTTTAAGATAATCGTGCCGGAATCCGCCTTGATTTCACCGGCAAGGATTCTGGCTAAGGTTGTTTTCCCCGCTCCATTCTCACCGAGCAAGGCGCAAATCTTACCCCGCTCGGCAAAGAAATCAACCCCGAGATTAGCGGCTATCGTCCCATAGTTTTTACTGAGGGAATGGGCTTCAAGAAAGGGCATGGGGCCTAGAATGTCGGGGTCGGCAAGCTCTTTTTCCCGGAGCGCAATTCTGCCACGACTATACCCATTTTTGCCCGCAGTTCTTCAGGCACATACCGGCTGTAGAGTTCGTCATTATCGTCAAAATCCACATAGCCGTCCTTCATAGACAGGATCTCGGCCTCGCCCCATACAAGTTGCCCCTTAATGGCCTGGGTAACCCTTTCATAGATCAATTTCTCTTGCCTCAGAAGGGAGCAGGCAAGGATCGTTCCCGGAGCAAGGGAATAATTGGAGCTGTCAAACCATACGACGGAGCGGCCCTTGTCCTTGGCGGCGGTAATGACCCCCTGAGCCGCTCCCCCGGCGATGGGGAAGAGGACCTGGGCGCCTGAATCAAGCAAGGCCTTAGAAAGCTCCATTGCCTTGGCTGCGTCATACCAATTACCGACAAGCCGCACATCTATGCCCATATTCGGCGCAGCGTCTCGCAAACCGGCCTCAAAGCCTGGAAGTATGGCTTGGTCCAAGCTAGGGTAACGTTGGGCGACGACCACCCCAACGCTTAGCGCGGCGGGATCCTTAAATTGAGAATAGAGCCCGGCAAAATACCCAAGGCTATAAGCTTGTTCCACCTGGTTATAAAGCACGGTATGGATGTTTTTATTTCCTGAAAGGTATCCGTCCGCCACTAGAAATCGCTGTCCCGGCACAACCTTGAGGGTCTCAAGGCAGAGGGCGGGTATGGAAGGGTTTGAGCTAACAATGATGTCCCATTTCCCGCTTGCCGCTAGGCCGGTGAGGCGCTCGCCCCACTCCGCTTGATTAAAACCGGCTTCATAGGCGGTAAAAGTTACGCCGTTTTCCTCACAAGAGCGTCGCGCCCCATCTACCATCTGCTCATAGAGAGGGCTACCGGCGGCGGCCCCAGGAACAAATACGGCAAGACTGCGAATAGTCTCTCCTGCCTTAGCTGCTTTTTTCCCTGTACAGGAGGAAAAGTTCGAGAGAAGAAGGGCCATAAAAGCCGTCACGATCAAAATTTTTCGTAGGAAGCCTAGTGCTGACTTACATGTTGCGTTCATCGATACCTCCGTATAGCTGTGCGATTCTACGCCCAGAGGACATTCTTGACGAGGCCGGCAAGCTTCCATACAATGAAGCTTACGTTAAACGTCACTATGCAAACAACACATGAATACAGAATCGGAGATCTCGCGCGCCTTTTCGGCGTTACGGTGCGTACCCTGCGCTACTATGAAGAGCTAGGGCTCCTTGAGCCTGGGGAGCGCTCTGAAAGCGAGCATCGACGTTATCCTGAAAAAAATATAATCTATCTGCGGCGCATCCAGCAGCTCAAAGACTATGGCTTAAGCCTGGGGGAAATCGGAGAGCTTTTCCGTCTCTCAAGGGAAGACCGCTCAGGAGAGCGAGTACGGCGAGAGCTTGCCGTGAAATACCGAGAGAAGCTCATGGAAGCTCAAAAAAGAAAGGAAAGCTTGGACCTCTATATGGCTGACCTTGCCTGGCACATTGAGCAATTGGAAAACGTAGACGACTTTTTCCAGTGTCCGGGCGCCTCCTGCCCGGCATGCGCATTTCTGGACCGTTGCGACATGAAACTTGAGCCGCCAGCGGCAAAGAAGGGTATGTGAGCGTTATCGCCATCGACATAGGTACATCGACTCTCAAGGCCGGTCTCTACTCACGTGAAGGCAATCTTTACACGAGCCTCGCCCTGCCCTCCCTCGCCTGCGGCAATGGCCCAGCGGATGATTGCGACGCGGAGGTCTGGGTTCGCGACAGCCTGAGCCTTCTGCGGAAACTTTCCGCCATTTCCTGCGAATCCCTCACCCACGACCCGGTTTCATGCATTTGCGTAAGCGGCAACGGCCCAAGCCTGGTAGCCGTGGATAAAGACGGAAAGAGCCTCTTCCCAGTCCTCATGTGGATGGATAGACGGGCAAAAGACGAAGCTCTGGAAGTGTCAGGTCACTGCGGCATCAAGATCGATCCATCCTTTTATCTGCCAAAGGCCCTCTGGATTCTCAGGCGGCAACCGCGCCTGGCTGAGGATATCGCCTATTTTTTACCCTGCCCGGAATTTCTCTGCTTCAGGCTCTGCCATGTCGCCTGCGCAGTTCTGCCAGATCCAGTCTACGGCCCCTATCTTTGGACTGATGAACTTTTGCGTCTCTGCCAGGCCCCGGCGGAAAAATTCCCACCCCTGGTGGAGCCGGGTAAAATTCTTGGCAAGATAGATCCCCAGTTAGCCCATCAAACGGGGCTCCCTTTTCAGTGTCTCGTCATTGCCGGTTTACCGGACTTTCTTTCAGCGCAAATCGGCTCCGCCGTCCTCAAGCCGGGACTTGCCCTAGACCGTACCGGTTCCAGCGAAGCCCTCAATCTTTGCGCCACCAAGCCTTTCATAGATAGCCGACTCCTCTCTCTTCCCCATGCAGTCAAGGGGCTGTGGAACATCTCCGGCGGAGTATCAAGCTCAGGCAGCGCGGTGGCCTGGCTAGAAAAGCTCTTCAAAAAAAACGATTCACCCTCCCCCATTTTTGAGCATGTCCACGAACTTGAGGAGCTGGGAGTCGGCTCCGCTGGACTTATCTTCCTACCATACTTAGCGGGTGAACGAGCGCCCCTATGGGACCCGGATCTGCGCGGGGCATTTCTGAATCTTAATTTGTCCCACGGACGCGAGCATATGTCCAGGGCCCTTCTCGAATCGATCTGCTTTGGCTTAAAGGAAGTCTGCGATATGCTAGAAAATAATGGCTTTCCCCTGAGCGCCATTCATATGAGCGGGGGAAACTCAGCCAATCAATTCTGGACCCAGATGAAAGCCGATGTATTGGGAAAACCCATTCAAGAAGCCGCTGGCCCTGAAGCCGAACTAGCAGGAGCGGCAGCCTTGGCCTTCGTTTCCATCGGCGCATTTCCCAGCATTCAAGACGCGGCTAGGGCCGTCTATCGACCCGGTAGGCTTACCCTGCCAGATATGGAGCGACACAAACAGTACGCCGAAATCTATCATACATTCCTCGAATTAAGAGAGCGTATCAGGCACGTCAAGGACAATCCATGATCTTCCCACAATCGGTGATACAAAGTCTTATTCTCTTTTTCTATTTGGGCATCGGTTTCCTTTGCTCTAGGCTGGGCATCCTTAAACAAGAACAAGCTCGCGGCATTTCCCGCATCCTAGTCAATGTAACCCTGCCGGCCCTTATTTTCTGCTCATTGCAGCGCAACTACGAGGCCTCACTTTTACCGCAGATTTTTTGGCTCTTGGTGATTTCTTTTTCCGTGTATGGAATCTGCATTGCCCTAGCATATGGCGTTTTTGCCCTCATTAAAACAAGCGAGGAAAAAGCTGGGGTTTATCGGTTTGGGATGGCCTTTTCAAACGTAGGCTTCATGGGCTACCCGGTCATGGAAGCCCTCTTTGGAAAAGAGAGCCTCTTTTCCACCGCCATTTACAATATTGCCTTCCAGCTCCTCACCTTTTCCGTTGGTATCATCATGCTCCGTACGAAAAATGCAGACAGGAAATTAGAGATACACAGCCTAATCCTCAACCCCAACATCATCGCCGCCCTACTCGGTTTGGCATTCTTTTTTTTGCGCATAAGGCTACCCGGCCCAGTATTCGGATCGCTCGAGCGTTTGGGTGAGGTTACCACCCCGCTTTCGATGATCTTCATCGGCGCCACCCTTGGCCGTAGCGCCATTGGCAAGCTCTTAAGCGATTGGAGGGTGTGGCTCGTCAGCCTCTTTCGCGCGGCTGTCCTGCCTTTGGCCCTTTATATCGGGCTTAAGCCCCTTTCAAACTTCCTTGATTTCCCGCTGGCTGTTCCCGTCATGATAGCCGCTATGCCGGTGGCAGCCAATGCCGCCATCTTAGCCGAGGAATATGGGGCAGACTCAAAAACAGCATCAGGATTGATTACCCTCTCAACCCTGATCTGTATGCTCGCCATTCCTCTGTTAGGAAGGCTGCTTTTTGGGGTTTGAGCCCTGCCCTATTCTTCTTTGAGCTTATCGAGGATGCGGTTGCTAAAGCGCTCGCGCATAGCCTTACGGAAGGTATGGCCGCTCATGCCCAAGAGGGCGGCTGCCTTTTCGGAATTCCCATTCATCCGAATGAGAGCAGCTTTAAAGTAGCTCCACTCGATATCCAAGAGGTTTTCCTTGAGGTTGATTCCCTCCTCAGGAATAAGGGCAAGCCCAGGCCTTGAACCGTCCTCCACGTTTTGGCTGGGAAAGCGAATGTAATCCGGTAGGCATTCCGGGGTGATCAAGGCATCGTTTGAAAGGGCGCAGGAATACTTGATGACGTTTTTTAATTCCCTGATATTTCCCGGCCAAGAATGTTCAAGAAGGATCGACGCCGCCACAGGATCGAAACCCTTGGCTTCCTTATTGTTCCTATTCCATTCTTCCACGGCGATCCGCAAGAGATCCGCGATATCCGGCCGGCGAGCCCTCAAGGGAGGAAGGGTGAGCATGGCCTGCCTGATCCTTTCGTAGAGATCCCGGCGGAATTTCCCACTGCTGACCATGCTCTCGAGGTTCCTGTTCGTTGCGGCGATGATGCGGATATCAACCGGCACCGGCTGCTCGGAACCTACCGGAACGATAATCTTATCCTCAAGGAGTTTGAGAAGCTTTGACTGGATCGAAAGGTCTAGCTCCCCAATCTCATCAAGAAAAAGGGTTCCAGTATGGGCCTTGCGTACACGACCAGGCCGGTCTTGCAGGGCTCCCGTGAAAGAGCCCTTTATGTGGCCAAAGAGCTCACTCTCCGCCAAGGTGGGTGAAATGGATGTGCAATCGATCTCAACAAAGGGGAAGTGCCGACGTGGGCTCCCCTCGTGGACAGTGCGGGCAAGGCATGTTTTGCCTGTACCAGTTTCACCCAAAATTAAGATGGTGATTTCGTCATACTTGGCGAACCGCATCGCCTTTTCAACTTCCAAACCAAAGGATGATTCATGGGAGACGGAAGAGAAAAGACTTTCCCTATCGTAGACACTTTCTTGAATCTTCATAGCTCTATAATATGCGAGTCCTTCGTCTTTTATCCATAAAAAATGAAAAAAAATGAAAAATATTTTTGATCATATTATTTTTATTATAATAGATTATTTAGAGTTATTTTATATTTCATTCTGGGAAAAACGTCAAACAAAAAATGTTAAACACTTACTATGAATATTTTTAAATAAAATGCGACCAGAGGGGCTCGAACCCCCGACCTGCTGCTTAGAAGGCAGCTGCTCTATCCAGTTGAGCTATGATCGCGCGTATACCTAAACGAAAACTACCTCTACAAAAAACCCCTGCAAAATCGGTCAAACGCATTCTCTCAGCCATCGACTTATAGTCAGCTCATGACGAATCTTTCCTTAGTATATAGAAAAGAAGGCAAGAGTATCAAGAATAGCGAAACTGAATGGGGACAAATTCAGGCGATGCCATTAAAAGTCTGATAAAAATAATCGGGATGGGCGGATTTGAACCGCCGATCTTCTGCTCCCAAAGCAGACGCCTTAGCCCCTAGGCTACATCCCGTTTTCGTTGGGGAATCCTAGTCCATAGCCTTAAAGCTGTCAAGCTTAGGCGCTGGGTAAAAATGCACAGGAAAAATTCCTTGACAGAATGAAACGCGCGGTCCTATCATTAGCGTACGTCATCAGTCAGGCATGATCTTGAAGCGACAAAAATGCAAGGAGCAGATATGGGGCAAGGAACCGATCTCATCAGGAATATTGCGATCGCTGGACATGGTGCAACAGGCAAGACGACCCTTGTAGAACATCTGCTTTTTTCAGGCGGGAGCATTTCAAAGCCGGAGACGGTCGAATCGGGCAAAACGGTCTCCGATTATCAGGAAGACGAGATCCAACGCAAGATATCGGTTCATGCCTCACTTTGCCACGTCAATTGGAAAGACCATAAAATAAACATCATCGACACCCCGGGTTCATCCGATTTTGGAGGAGAAGTCGTACTCGGCTTCAGGGCCTGTGAAGCCGCGCTCGTCCTCGTTGACGGTAGGGCCGGAGTGCAAATAGAGACCATTAAGGTCTGGCGTAATCTAGACAGCCACAACAAAGCGCGGATTGTCTTCGTCTCCCGCTTGGATGAAGATCGCTCTTCCTTCTGGAATTCCGTTGGCGATATGCATGAGAAATTCAAGATCAATCCCGTGCCCATCAGCATTCCCATGGGAGAAGGCCTAGGATTCAAGGGAGTCATCGATATCCTTGAGAACAAGGCCTATGTATTGCCGGCCGCACATGACCAAAAGGAGCTTGCCATCGAAATTCCAGCTGAATATCAGCAGGAAGTCGATAAGGCTCGCGCGGTCATGTGTGAAGCTGCCGCCGAAGGCGATGACGAGCTCATGGAAAAATACGTTACCGACGGAAACCTCACAAACGAGGAAATTCACAAGGGTTTGATAGAAGCCCTTGAACTCAACCGTATCATCCCCGCCTTTGCCGGTTCAGGGCTCAAGAATTCCGGCATGACCTGCCTTTTGGACTTCATAGCCAATGTCTGCCCCTCTCCCTACTGGCTTCAGGCCGAGCCGGCCATTAAGGGAGAAGAAAAACACGAAGTGAAGGTAGATCCGGACAAGGGGTTTTCCGCGCTAGTGGTAAAAACGCAGATAGATCAATTCTCCGGCCGTCTTTCCTTCATCAAGGTCATTTCAGGCAAACTTACCGCGGACATGGAGATTCACAACGAAAGGGACAATAAAAAAGAAAAAATAACCAAGCTCTTCACCGCTCAAGGTAAAAAAATTGAGGAAGTGAAGGAACTGGTGGCTGGGGACATCGGCATTACATCCAAGCTTTCCTCTCTAAAAACCAATGACACCCTACATGCAGGTTATGATGAGGGTTTCCACTTTTTCGCGCGGGGTGATAATCCAGGTGTCTTTCGGCACTCGCCCAAACGTGATCGTTTCCATGGGGTCGATTTGCGCGGCGCTCTTACGATATGGCGCAATAATCA
>JBGSOB010000136.1:0-6696 GCA_041739325.1 Treponematales bacterium | reverse complement strand
GGTAGAACACGTCGCCGGGAAAAGCCTCCCGCCCCGGCGGACGGCGTAAAAGAAGGGAGAGTGCGCGGTAGGCTATGGCATGCTTGGAAAGATCGTCATAGACGACAAGAACGTCCTTATGCAGGGTATACATGAAATACTCGGCAATGGAACAGGCGGCGTAGGGCGCCAGGTATTGCAGGGTCGCCGAATCCGAGGCCGAGGAGCTCATGACTACGCAATACTCCATGGCCCCACGCTTAGTAAGCTTGTCAATGATGGCCGCAGTAGAAGACGCCTTTTGGCCAATGGCCACATAGATGCAAATGACCCCCGAATCGCGCTGATTGAGGATGGCGTCTACCGCTATCGCCGTCTTGCCGGTTTGCCTGTCCCCAATGATAAGCTCGCGTTGGCCGCGGCCAATGGGAACCATGGAATCAATGGAGAGGATGCCGGTTTGCAGGGGCACGGAAACCCCCTTGCGAGCAAGCACCCCCGGCGCGGGGCTTTCTATCGGCCGGTAGCCCTCCGCCTGTATCGGAGCCCCGCCGTCCAAGAGCCGCCCCAGCGGGTCCACTACCCGGCCCAGCATAGCCCGTCCCACCGGCACTTCGGCTACCCGCCCCGTGCCGCGCACGCTGGCCCCCTCGCGGATGCCAGAGTCGCTGCCCAAGAGAACGCAACCGACATTGCCCTCCTCAAGGTTCATGGCAATGCCGCGCGCCCCATTGGAAAATTCCAAAAGCTCCCCGGCAACGCAGGAATCTAGCCCGTAGACGCGGGCTATGGAATCGCCCACCTGCATCACCGTGCCCTCGCTCTCAAGCTTCGCTTCAAGGTCGAAGTCCTCGATCTCTCGCTTGAGCAGGGCGCTCACTTCATCAATCTTTATGCCCATGAACTACCTCAATCCTCGGGAAAGGCGAGCGTAGCGGCCGCGCGCGCTTAGGTCGTAGCGCAAATCCCCCAGGCGCATGCACTGGCCGCTTATCAAATCCGGGTTCAGTTTCAGCTCTGTCCGCAGAGGCGCAATACTTTCTCCCGGCCTAAAAAACACAGAGCGCGCCTTTTCAACCAAGGCGGCAATTTCTTTCTCATCCAAGTCCTGGGCGCTTTCAAGCTCAAGCAAACGCGTAGGGCCGTCCATGTCGCGGATCTTTTGAAAAAGAAAGACGGAGCGATCCGCCCAGGCTATCCTCCCTCGCCGCAGCAAGAGGGCCAGAAAGCCAAGGGCAAGCCGCCCTCCCCTTCCACGCCCCTCTAAGAGAAGCTTTAAAAGTTCCAGGCGGCAGGCTAGGCTCTTTCCCGGCCAACGCAGGTAGCGCAAAATACCCCTCTCGCGCCGCACGCATTCTAGAAAAAAAGCCAGGGCAGACTGAGCCTCCCCGCAGGCATCTTCATCGGGGCAGGCGGCTATGAGGGCCCTTATATAGGTAGCGAGAACGGAGTCATCCCTCATTTTCATCCCTCATTTTCCGCCCTCATTTTCCGCCCTCATTATCTAGCCTCATCGCCCGGACTCAATGCCCTTGCCCCCGCCTTCCAGCACCCGCGCCATGGCAAGGCTCGTCAAGGCCGCCAGTTCCTGCCTCAGGCGCGAACGCGCCTCTGCCTCCTGGCTCTCCAAGCTCTTGCGGGTGGATTGAAGGATGGCGTCGCTCTCGCGCTTTGCCGCCACAGAGGCCTCCTCCACGATAGTCTCAGCCCTTTGCTTAGCCTCGTTGATGATAGACTCAGCCTTTAAGGCCGCGTTGCGGATCACCCCGTCCATCTCGTCGCGCAGCTCCTGGGCGCGCAAGCGTTCGCGCGCCGCCTCATCAAGGGCCTGCTGCACCGAAAGGGAGCGCGCGCGCATGAAATTCGTCAAGGGCTTCCACAGGAAGAGCCGCACAAAGAAGACGAGTACGGCCAGATTGGCCAAGGTAAAGATAAAACTCCACCCAATGCTCAGCATGGAATCCTACTTAAGAAGAATCATGATAGCCACGACAAAGCCATAAATAGCCGTCGCCTCGGCCAAGGCAATACCCACAAAGAAATAGGTGGAAATCTTCTTTGTCGCCTCAGGCTGGCGCGATATCGCTTCCGCCGTCTTCCCTGTGGCAATCCCAATCCCTATCCCCGCACCCAGGCCGGACAAAACCGCCAATCCGGCGCCAATCAACCCAACGCTATCCATACATCCTCCCTTGTAAACCCTCAATCCGTCCCCTCGTGCCCAATCACCGCTTCCCGCAAATAGAGGGTGGTAAGCATGATAAAGACCACGGCTTGGATAATCGAATCCAAAAAATCGAAATAAAGGCTGGCAATGGGCGGTACCACCAAGGGCGCGCTTAAAACCAGCAATTCCATGATAATAAAAGCCCCCAGCTCGTTGCCAAAGAGCCGCAAAGCCAGGGACACCGGCTTGATAACGTACTCAAGAATATTAAAAGGCAGCATAAAAGGCAGAGGATGGAGTAGGCTCTTGAGCCAGCCCCTGATCCCCTGATAGCGGATATGAGAATAAAAAACCAAGGCCATGCTCGCGCAGGCCAGGGCGGCGGCCACGTTGATGTCGCGCGTGGGGGGCTTAAGATGGAAGCCCGCCTCATGGCCAAAGGCCGCCACCGGGGAAAAAATCCCCACAATGGACCCCAGCACGATAAAGAGGGCCAAGCTCCCTAGGTAGGGGGCAAAGAGCCACCAGGCCCTTCCTAGCTGCTCCTGGGCAAAATCGTTGATAAAGCCCACAAACCACTCGCTCAAAATTTGAAAACCGCGGGGCACCTGCTTAAGGCGCCGCCCGGCAAAAAAGCAGGCAAGGATGATGACGGCCATCACCACCCAGCTTATAACCACGGTTTCACTCACCGGAATGCTTAGCTTGCCTACGTTGATGGAGAAAAGAGTCTCTATCTTCATGGCCTCGGCCATGCGCGCCCCTAAGCTCTGGGCGCCTTCAGCGGCGCTCATGCTGCCTAGCCCTCGCTCTTAAAGAAAAAATCGTCGGTAAAATAGCCGCGCAAGAGCTCCTCGGAAATTCCAGCTCCTTTGCTTAAGGCAAGGTATGCGTCTTCGAGAAAACCCTTGGTAAGGTAGAAGGAACCGAGCATGAAGAATTCCGAAACCTGGGTAGTAAGCTCCACGCTGCGGTACAGATCCATGGAGTTTTCAGGGGGAGCCTGAGAAAGGAGGTATTCCAAGACCGCGCGCTGCGACAAAAGGAGGGCATAGACAAGCTCGGAGACGGGAAAGCCATCCTTAAAACGGTCCTTCCCCAGTTTTACAAAAAAGGCGCCAAGCTTGTTCCTGTCCGTCTCCCCGTCAAACCAGCCTGCCAGGGTAGGGTAAAACTCGAGATTGCAATCCAGCAAGTCCAGGTCGGAAAGCCGCGCGCAATGCTTTAAGTTATTGGCATGCCGTACTTTATCAAGCCAGTTCTTCGCAATGTCCAGGGCATTGATGCGCAAAATATCCTGTATTTTCCCGGGGTACATAGCCTCACCTTTCCCCATAGTCTAAGCCGGGGCCCAAAGATCCGCAAATAAAAAGAGATAAAAACGCTCAGTCACCCTCCTCTGGCATGCTTCATTCGCAGACCCAGAGATATCCAGGGAAGGACACCTTTTGCAAAGGTTTCCTTCCCCGGGCCCCATCCTTCCAAAGGCAGAGGGCAGATTTTACCAAACCCCTGGTGTATATTGAGAATAGAATATTCTCTAGGAGGCTTTATGAAATATCAGACACTCAAAATTGCGGCCGCACTCGCTCTCTGCGGCTTAGCTCTTACCCTCATAACCGGTTGCGCTATCAGCGACGAGACAACGGCGCAGATAGTGTCCCGCACGGCAATCCAGGGCGGAACGGGCTATGCCAGTGCCCAGGCGCTCAACGCCGTTCTACCCAAGGCTCTGGCCGACATGGAGTCGAAATTCATTTTTTCCGATACGAAAACCGGGTCCATCAGCAACGAAAAAGGTGGAACGGCTGAATATATACTCTACATCAGCATTGACTCGAGCACCATGACAAGCAGTTTTAAAATGTCCCTGACCTATTCAGACTGGCACGTAGAGATGGAAAACGAGGACGGGGAACTAGAGGTTTACGAGCTTTCCGGAACCATGGATATAGACCTGCCCACAATTACCTTCGACTTCACTGATGATACCGGAAGCATGACTATGACCTACGGCATCAGCGGCGATATAAGCGTAGAACAAGACTATAAAACCAACAGCGCCCAAATAGATTTGCAGACCATCTACACCTGCAGCTTCACTGCCACCACATACACCGTCAGCGGCACGACAACCGGCACGGTCGGTGGCACCAGCGTCAATGAAACCTTTGAATTCGCTTATGATAGCACGGAAATAAGCACGAACTAAAAACGCCTTCCATGCGCCATGCCGCGGCGCCCGCTCCACTGGAGCCTAGCCGCGGCTTTTTTTTAAGGTAGACAACTGAAATAGTGCCCCGACCAAGGCGCACAGAGCGGCAGCGGCTTGAAGAGCCCATCCAAGGCTGATCCCCAGCAGATTCATCCCCAAAATGAAATCCATCCCATGGTAAGATATTAGCCTCAAGCCGCTCACAAAGAAAAAAACCAGAAGGCCCAGCAAAACAAAACCGTTCCAGAGCATATCATGTCGAAGATTAATAAAAAAAAGACCCAAACCGAGCGCCGTTCCAGTGCCAACTAAAAAAAAGCTTAGGAGGGTTTGCGGGCCCTGACGAAGAAAATACCAGCCCCCCAAGACCGCATTTGAACGGAAAAGGGCTGCGAAGAAGGCATCGGGGGAAAAGATGGCCCAGACGAAGGCGGCTAGGCAAGCAAACCCCATGCCAAGGTTTTTTCTACCGCCATCCATCAAGCCTTGCCCTAAGGCTATGCTCGGCACAAGAAAAACAGTACAGACGGCAAGCCAAATAATTGCCAGGACAAGACGTAAGGGCAAGCTGAATGCGGTTTCCTTTTCGGTGGAAGCCCAAACAAGCTGTGGTCGCAGGGAACTGAAGCGCCCTCTAGCCCCGCTCCCGGCCCCTAATGATCGTGCTGGAACGATGTCGAGAGGCTCCATACTGACATCCTTTATCCTACCCTGCCAATCAGAACCCGTTGAGATAAAAATGATGGGGAAGATAGAAATCAGGCCATCGCGTGTAGGCACTTCTATTTGGAATTCATAGTCGAGGGTTTCCGCTTGAATCTCTTGGGCTACTGCCGCTGCGAGGAAACCGAGGGCCTCTCCACCTACCCCAATGCCATGAATATCTACATTCAGAAACCCCGTCTCCGCCTGGGCAAGCTGAAGCTTTAGGTGGAAAGCAGTCCCCGCCACGACAGGGCTTGAACCCTGGGCCGTGAGCCATGTCGAGTTGACAGGGCGAAAAACAAAGGCTAGACCCAGCGTTATAAGCGCCCCGCAACCCAGGGAGATTAAAAGGATAAGGAACATGGGCTTGGGCATATTTTTAGCAACCGCCTTTACCATTCTCCATCCTTTGAACGGCCAATTCGCTTATATAGCCCACGAGTCTATGGGAAAATCACGCGCAAGACCATATCGTTTTCATGGCTTTCTAAGGCTTCCACCCCATCGCGCCCCAGAACCATACGGAAATACGCTTTATAATTTTCATCAGCCCCGGCTAGCTTCCGTCGCCAGATAAGTATGTTTCCATTCGTACGGTAGGAGCCTGCGGGCTCTCCATTTACAGAGACCTCATTGTTCTGATCAAAGCGGTATTCAGCTTCGCCCCTGAATACGCTTGGGGTGAAGAGGGTGATTTCCTGGCGGCCAAGAATAAAAAGCTCTTCGTTACTGAGGGGGCGCCGGGCAACCAGGAAGTCTTGACCATCAGTGATGCGCCGCGTCATGACCGCCACCAGGGTAGAAGGCTGGACACCCGTCGTATCATCGAAGGCTGACCGATAGCTGAGCAAAAAGGCCTCATCTTCATCACTGCGCCTCAGCTCCAGGGCTCCGCTCATGCCGCGAAGATTCTCCGTTCCGTCGGGTAAAATGAGCCAAGCCGATGCATCCAAAAGACAATCCGCCGGAAAACCTAGGTCCTCGAGAGGAGCTAGGAGATTCTGCAGATACCAAGAACCGCCGTACCAGGGAAAATCCGAGGCTATGGCCTTCGCGGGGGCAGAGGCGGAGGCGCTTTGTAGCCTTCGGTATGCCTTCGGGCTTTCAGCTCGCCAGGTAAAAAGCTTGGCTTCACCATCGGGATAGTCCGGGTTCGTATTAATGTAAAAACTCTTCCCATCCTTCCCGATATCAAGCATAAAATCTGCGGATTCCCCCGTAGGAACTCCTATGCTAAAAAAGAGGCGCGAATCCTTGAAATAATACCTCATATCATAGTCTGCCCGGCTCTTGAAATCATCATCGACATCCACTATGTGAAGGTGGCCCTTTTCCCTAAGCCGGGGTATCACGATAGCCGAACGCATATCGCTTTCCGTAAAATAGAGGCCCGGCTTGAGGGGGCTCGCCTTTGCGCAAGCTGAGCCAAGGGCGAGCAGAATCAGGCACAGGGGTAAGCAAAAAAAGCTAAGCCTGGAGAAGGAGCTACGGGCTCGTTTCACAGGCCGCCCTCATCGGATGCCCCGCCGTAGCCTTCATCACCACCGCCTTCATAGCCCTGAGGACCCCCCGAATCGCCGTCCCAGCCTGGAGGGGGGCCGCCATAGCCATCTCCTTCGCCACCATAGCC
>JBGSOB010000042.1:0-7113 GCA_041739325.1 Treponematales bacterium | reverse complement strand
TCGGCGTTTCTTAACACGGGGTATTGAAAAAGTAAGGGTGGAATGGGGTGTTATCGCGATGGCTCATAATATTTTAAAGGCAAATCCCGTCAGATAGTCGAAGTTTTTTCCAATAATATCCCTTCCTACTGTCGTTACAAGACTGATCTTCCTAAAAAACGTGTGAGAGTAGCGAAATCCCATGATCTAAGTCGAATTTTCATTGTGAACTAAGAAAAAAGGGCCGTCCAAAGTTTCTTCTTGGACAGCCCCTTCAAGAACAACAAAGCGGCTCCCGAAGCTTGGCCTGGGGCGGAACCGCGTAATAGGGGGAAGTGTCGGTAGATACGACACTTCCCCCCTCCCAGTGCGCCGGGCAACCCACCCTCAAGCCTTCGCGCTTTGTGCTATGAATGCTCTTAAGCATGGGTGACATAAAAAAATCATCGTAGCGCGTCTTAGCAAGCCCTGCGCAGCGTTAGTACTACGATGATTTTTTTGTGCCAGGACCCATGCTTTAAAGATTGTATGGCACAAAACGCGAAGGCTCGATGGTGTGTTCCCCCATCCCCTTATCTTTTTTCCGGAAAATGTAGTAAAAGAGAGTACAAGCTCAAAGCTCCCTCTCTGGGAGCCTTCTTCAAAGTCTTCAGAAAGGGGTAGCTCATGAAACGATCGATTCTGGCTCTGCTCGTCCTCCTGTCCATCGTCCTGGTCGCGTCCTGCGCCAAGGCCGGCCCGTCCAACGTCATCAAGATTGGCCTTCAGGCCCCCCTCACCGGCGCTTACTCGGCCGAGGGAGCCTGGGCAAAACAGTCCGCCGAGATGGCGGCCGCCCTCATAAATCAGGCCGGGGGCGTAAACGGCAAGACCGTCAAGATCGTCTCGGTTGACGATGCTGGCAACCCAAAAGACTCGGCTCTAGCCGCGCAGAAGCTTATCTCCCAGGGGGTAAAGCTCGTTGTTGCCTCCTACGGTTCGGGCATCACCATCCCCGCTGCAGACCTCTATGACGCCGCCAAGGTGGTTTCCGTGGGTTACGGCTGCACCGCCGTCCGCCTGACCATGGACAAAGAGCGGCCCTTCTTCTTCCGCACCTGCGGCCGCGACGACACCCAGTCGGCCTTCTTTGCCCAGGTGGTGGAGAAGCTCGGCGCCAAGCGCGTGGCCATCATGCACGATAATTCCGATTACGGCCGCGGGGTAGCAGACGACGCCAAGAAGTTCCTCGCGCCCTTGGTAGACGGAAAGAAGACCGAGATCATCTACTTCGACGCCATCACCCCCGGTGAGACCGACTATTCGGCCGTGGTGCAGAAGCTCAAGACCCTCAAGCCCGACCTCTGGTTCTACACCTCCTACTATTCCGAGGCCGGCCTTTTGGTGAAGCAGGCCCGGCAGATCGGCCTGGACTGCGCCTTCCTGGGCTCGAACGCCGTTCCCAACCCCGAGTTCGTCAAGATCGCCGGGCCGGCCGCCGTCAAGGGCTCTCTCATGCTCAACGAGCCAATGCTCCAATTCCTCAACTACCCTGAATCGGCCGCCTTCCGCGACGCCTACCAGGCCAAGTATAGCGAGATGCCCGGCTCAATCTGGGCCGTCTACGCCGCCGACGCGGTGAATGCTTTAGCCGCCGCCGTCAAGCAGGCCGCTTCAGAGGATCCTGTCAAAGTGGAAGCGGCGATGCGCGACCTTGCTGACGCCAAGGGCATAACCGGCCCCCTCCAGTTCGACGAGCGCGGCGACCGCAAGAACATCCCCTATCAGATCTATTCCTACGACGAAGCGGGCGTGCTTACGCCCTTCTCCCTCTAAGGAAGTCCGGATGAGCACCTTCATCGCCCAGATGATCAACGGGCTGACCATAGGCTCTTTCTACGCCCTCGTGGCCCTGGGGTACTCCATGGTCTTCGGGGTGATGAAGCTCATCAACTTTGCCCATGGGGATCTCTTCACCCTCGGCGCCTTTTTCGGCTATTCGATTCTGGTAGCCGCCTCGGGCTGGCTCTCCTCCTTCCTAGGAGTATGGGCCGGCTTGGGCGTGGCAGCCCTCCTATCCATGGGTGGCATCGCTATCGCGGGTCTCCTCGTTGAGCGCCTTGCCTACCGGCCCATCTACTCTGGCGGGCGCCTGCCCCTGGTTGTATCGGCCTTGGGCATTTCCATCGTCATCCAAAATCTCATCATGGTCGTCTGGGGCCCCCGCTTCCAGACCTTTCCCGCCCAGGTAGTGCCCCAGGACATACTTCAAATGGGCGACTTCCGCATTACCGTTTTTCAGCTGGTAATTCTGGGCATTTCCTTTCTCCTCATGGGTGGAATCTACTTTTTAGTGGAAAAAACCGACATGGGCATGGCCGTTCGCGCCGCCGCCTTGGACAAGGACACGGCCACCATTTTAGGCATAGACTTCCGCACTGTAATCCGTTTCGTTTTTGCCCTCGGGCCGGGATTGGGCGGCCTAGCCGGGGTAATGGTGGGGGCCTACTATGGGCGCATCACCTTTACTATGGGCTGGATTTACGCCCTCAAGGCATTCACCGCCACCATTTTGGGCGGCATCGGCAACATACCGGGGGCGATGCTGGGAGGGATCCTCCTGGGTGTCTTGGAGACCCTCTTCTCCTGGTACATTTCCTCGACATGGAAAGACGTCTTTGTGACGGCCGTCCTCATCCTCGTGCTTATCCTGAGGCCCACCGGGCTCTTGGGAGAAAAGACGGCGGAGAAGGTCTGATGGCGGGCGACGCATCCCTCCTCGACGCCCTCCTTACCCGCATTCGCGGCTCCGTAGGGCCAAAGCCTGAGCCATCGCCGCGCCTTCGCTTTGGCGTTCTTGGCGCATCGGCCCTCCTTATCCTAGCCTTTCCCTTCTTCCCTTTTGTGGACGCCTACTGGCTGGACGTGGGCTTTCTGGTAGGCATTTACGCCCTTTTAGGCCTCTCCCTCAACATTGTGCTTGGAGAGGTTGGGCTCTTCGATCTTGGCCACGCGGCCTTCTACGCCATCGGCGCCTACGCCACGGCCATCCTCAACACCCGCTTCGGCATCCCAAGCTCCGCCCTCATTCCCGTTTCGATAGCCGCCGCGGCCCTCTTTGCCTGGCTCGTTACGACCCCCATCATCCATCTGCGCGGGGACTACCTCTGCATCGTCACCATCGGTATCGGGGAGATCGTGCGCCTGGTGGCAGAGCGCGATCCGGGCGGGCTGACGCGCGGCCCCAACGGCATCACGGGGGTCGCTAATCCTGTATTTGGCCCATGGACTGTATCCGGCTCAACCGCTTTTTATTACTACGCCATAGCCATCATCAGCATTGTCATCATCGGCCTCCTTTCCCTGCAAAAGTCGCGGGTAGGGCGGGCTTGGAACTATATCCGGGAGGACGATACGGCGGCCGAGGCCATGGGGGTGGACGTGCGCTCCTACAAGCGCTTGGCCTTCGTCCTGGGCGCCGCCCTTGCCGGTTTGGCGGGTAATGTCTACGCCAGCAAATTCATGGTCGTGTCTCCGGCAAACTTCACCTTCATGGACTCGACCCTCTTTTTCTGTATCGTCCTTTTAGGCGGCTTAGGTTCCATTCCGGGGACGATTCTGGGCGCGGCCGCCATCGTGCTTTTCCCCGAGATTTTCCGGGATTTCGCAAAATACCGCATGCTGCTCTTTGGAGCCGCCCTAGTCCTCACGATGGTGTTCAAGCCCTCCGGTTTCTGGCCTCGGCGACGCTCGGGCCTGCCCTTCCGCCATCTGGGCATACGCGGCCTCCCGCCGCAAGATGAGGACATCATCCGTGGCTGGAGCCCCTCGGGCGCGAAGGCGAGGGCAGGGGAGCTGAGCCGGGATACCGAAGCTGAACCGAAAGCCAATAAAGCCTCGCCTAGGCCTGAGGAAAACGCCCCGGCCCTCCTTGAGGTCCGCGAGCTCTCCTTGCGTTTCGGCGGCCTCCTTGCCTTGGACGACTTAAGCCTTGACGTGCGGGAAGGCGAGATCACCTCCATCATCGGCCCCAACGGGGCGGGCAAGACAACCCTCTTCAACGTAGTCACCGGCATCTACAAGCCGAGCGCCGGGCACGTGTCCTTCAAGGGCGCGGTTATATCGGGCCGCAAGCCCCACCGCGTCATTGCCGCCGGCATCGCGCGAACCTTCCAGAATATTCGCCTCTTTAAGAGCCTGAGCTGCGTAGAGAACGCCCTTTGCGGCCCCCACTGTCACGCGCGTTCAGGGCTCTTTGCCTCCATCTTCCGCACGCCAAAACAGCGCGCGGAAGAGCTTGAGTCCTTGCGCATGGCAGCCTATAGACTGCGTCAGGTGGGGCTGTGGGGAGACCGCAATGAACTTGCCGGCAACCTGCCCTATGGTCGCCAGCGCCTCTTGGAGATCGCCCGCGCCTTGGCTTCCGGCCCCTCCCTCCTCATTCTGGACGAGCCCTCCTCGGGCCTCAACGACCGGGAATCCGAGGAGCTGGTGAGCCTCCTGCGCCAGATAGCTGCCGAGGGCGTGAGCCTCCTCCTCATCGAGCACGACATGAACGTAGTGATGGGCATTTCCGATCGTGTCATCGTCTTGGCCGAAGGGCGCTTGATAGCCGATGGCAGCCCGAAGGAAGTCTACGAAGACCCGGCTGTAGTGGCCGCCTACCTGGGAGAAGACTGATGGCTCTGCTTGAGATCGCCTCGCTTTCGCTTTCCTTCGGCCCCCTCAAGGCCCTCAAGGATATCGATATCTCCGTGGAATCTGGCGCCATCGTGGCGGTATTAGGCGCGAATGGGGCAGGCAAGACAAGCCTCCTCAAATCCGTCTCCGGCCTCTACCGCCCTCAGTCAGGCTCAATACGCTTTGACGGCATGGATCTCTTATCCATGCCCCCCCATAGCCTGATTCGCCATGGCATTTCCCACGTCCCGGAGGGGAGGCGGGTCTTTCCCACCCTGACGGTGGAGGAAAATTTGCGCTTAGGCGTCTTTGCCCTACGCCGAGCTCCGGTGGGCAGGGCCTACAAGGCGAGCCGCGATTGGTGCTTCGAGCTTTTCCCCATTCTCAAGGATAGGCGGAACCAGTTCGCGGGTACCCTCTCCGGCGGTGAACAGCAAATGCTGGCTATTGCCCGGGGACTCGTGTCCAAACCCCGCCTTCTTCTCCTGGACGAGCCTTCCTTAGGTCTTGCGCCCATAGTCATAAAAGATATCTTCCGCGCGGTGCGGCAAATTCACACTGAAGAGGGGGTCACTATCCTCTTAGTAGAGCAGAACGCCAAGCAAGCCCTTTCCATAGCCAAATCCGCCTACATACTTGAGCTCGGTGGCATCGCCTTCAAGGGGGGCGCGGAAGAGCTTGCAAGGGATGAGCGCATACGTGAGGCCTACTTAGGCGGCAAGGCCGTGGCCGGCAGAGGGTAGAGCAAAAGGGGCAAAAAGACCGCTTTTTCACGCGCCCAAATTTTATATTGCCTGGCCCTCATAGAGCTGGGTTTTAACACGTCAGCCGGTATTTTTCCTCTCTCACGCCCCTTTAATTCCGACATCGACCCAGGATCTTATAGCTCTTTTTGACAATGGGCCACCAATCCACTACTCTTTTGCTTAAAGCGGCCATCAAGCCGCGCTTTCCGTTTTCCTGCTTTTCAGGAGGCCGAATGAATCATTCTTCCCGGATGATGGCGCTGACTATTAGTTTCCTCTGGATGTGCATGTTCAGCCAGCTCTTTGCCCAGACACCCGCGCAGAGGGTCATGGCAACCGCCCGTTTTATTTCAGAAACCAGCCAGGAAGTAATCCATGGCGGCTGTTGGGATTTTCCAGACGCGGTTTTTTATCGTGCAGGCTTTCCGCCTGCGGCCCGCCGCACCCTCTGCATGACAAAGGCAAGCGGACCCTATGTCGACTACCGCCAGGTTCAACCGGGAGATTGGCTCTACATCCAACAAAAAGGGGCTATTGTAGACCATAGCGTTATCTTTATAAGCTGGAAGGACCTGGAAACGAAGGAAGCGAATGTCTACGACTATGGCGGAACGGGGCGCAAGTCGAAAGCTTATTTCAATACCGCCGATTGCAGCCAGATATGGGGAATCATTCGCGCCACGGAGGAAAATTCCTGGGCTGCCCTTCCCATGGGATCGGACTAAAATATGCTCAATACGCAGCGTGCTCGTTTTATTTTTCTGTGCGTATCGGCTTGTTTTTGCTCTGCGCTGCTTCAAGCTCAAGCCTCCGGTTTTGCAGATCCCAAGCTAGAGCTGGTGCTTGTTGACGCTGGCACCTTTATCATGGGTAACCCAAAGGGATCGCGCGACGAACAATCTTCGCATAGCGTCACTCTGAGCTCTTTTTTAATGGGTAAAACCGAAATCACGCAGAACCAGTTCAAGTCTGTCATGGGCTACAATCCAAGCTATTTCTCCCAGGGTTCCGAGGCTGCCTCCAGACCCGTGGAACGAGTCGACCGTTGGGAGGCAATGTCATTTTGCAATACCCTCAGCCTCCTAAAAGGACTCAAGCCTGTTTACTACTGCGATGAAGGGCTGACCCGCCTCTTCGAGGGCGAGCGTAAGCGCACTGAGCAAGAGGCTTATGAACGCCTTCATGGCACAAGAGAGGATGATCCCTTTATCGAATGGGTGAGCAAAGAAAAGTTAGAGCTTGGCCTGTCCCCTGAACGAGTCTGGGCCGACAACAAGGCTGATGGCTACCGCCTGCCTACGGAAGCCGAGTGGGAATTCGCCGCTCGAGGCGGCACTAAAAGCAAAGGCTTTCTCTATTCGGGGAGCAATAACGAATCCGATGTCGCCTGGCATAGATACAACGGGAAAGGTCGCAGCCATCCGGTGGCTCAGCTACAACCCAACGAATTGGGTCTGTATGATATGGGCGGAAATGTGTGGGAATGGTGTTGGGATTCCTATTCCAGCTATTCCGCGAAAGCCGCCACAAACCCGATGGGGCCCTCAGCCGCCGGCCCCTATGTGCAACGAGGCGGCAGCTGGGCCTTTCCACCAAGCTATTCCCGCAGCAGCGCCCGCTTTTTTCATGGAGACCGTAGCGAGTTGATAGAACTTGGCTTCCGGGTCGTTCGCTCGCTTGGGGGAGGGGAGGAGCCCCGCGACAAGCTCTTTGCCGCCCTGGAAGAAAC
>JBGSOB010000035.1:0-10171 GCA_041739325.1 Treponematales bacterium | reverse complement strand
ATGAAGCACTTGAAAGATCCGGTAGCCTATCCTTAAATTGTTAGTGGGCGATAAAACCTATTAGTCCCGTGGCGTTCTGAGGGCCTTTCGCGCGGGGCCGGGTCTGGAAAATCTATCGCGGCGCTAACGCTGCGCTACGCTTGCTAAGACGCGTCGCGATAGATTTTCCAGACCACCCGCGCTCTAAAGAGACAGAGCGACACGGGACTAGAGGCCTTATACGCGCTAGCGGCTGACGCGGCTTCGCTTGTGCCGGGAGTCACTCCATGCTATCATGGTAGCCATGGCTAAAAGTAGCAGCAGAGCCGGCATCCAGATACCAGCCTTATCATCATCCACTCCTGGCCTGAGCTCAGACGAGGCGACACTCGCCCAGGCCGGTCTCCAGGCGCTAGTGTCTAGCCTCGAAAGGGTTATCCGCGGAAAGAAGCGCTTCCTTGAAGATATCGTCGCCTGTCTGGCAGCCGGTGGCCATGCCCTGATTGAGGACCTGCCGGGAACGGGAAAAACGACGGTGGCTAAGGCCCTCGCCGCCATTCTCGCAAGCTCAGGCTCTAAACGCGGGGCAGAGCGGGCTAGCTTTAAGCGCATCCAGTTCACGCCCGATCTTCTGCCCTACGATATAACCGGGGTCGATGTCTTTGACCCTAGAACCAGCGGCTTTTCCTTCCAACCCGGGCCGGTCTTTGCCAACATCCTCCTTGCAGACGAGATCAATCGCAGCACGCCCAAGGTGCAATCGGCCCTTCTGGAGGCGATGGCAGAAGGGCAGGTGACGGTTGGAAATAGAACCCATGCCCTAGAGGGTTTTTTCTTTGTCATTGCCACGCAGAATCCAGTCGAAAGCGAAGGGACCTACCCCCTGCCCTCAGCCCAGCTGGATCGTTTTATGATGCGACTTTCTTTAGGCTATCCGGATGAAGAGGCCGAAATATCAATCCTGCGCGACCAACCGGGTGAGAAGCTCCTCACAACGCTCGAGCCCGCGTCCACGCTCAACGAGTTTCTTAAAATTCGCAAACTCTGCGATCTCGTTCACGTGGATGAACGACTTCTGCAGGCTATCGCGGCGCTCTGTCAGGCAAGCCGCTCTCACGCGGGTATCGCTCTGGGCATATCTACCCGCGGTGGGCTCATGCTCCTAAGAGCGGCAAGGGCGCGGGCCCTTATTCAAGGCAGGCACTACCTCGTCGGCCAAGATCTAGTGGACATGGCCGCGCAAACCCTTGCCCACCGCATGCGGCTTAAGGACTTGCGACTTGATCTTGAAAGTTTCTTACGGGAGGAGCTCATTGAGCATATCGAAAAAGCAGAGCGCGGCTAAGGAAAAAACTGAAGGAGCCAAGCGAGCCTTTCCCACCCTCAGCCCCATAGGCACGCTTTTTTTTTAATCGCGGCCGCCTTCGCCGCGGCCGGAATCTTTAAAGGTAATCTCGCCTTTCTCCTCTGGGGCGCATCCTTCCTCTTCACACTGAGCCTCTGCCTTGCCGGTCTTTTCTACGAAGGCCTACGCTGCAAACGCGCCTTAGGCCTCTATCCACATGGTTTTCAATTTCGCACCCGTTTACCGGCCCGTGGATTCCTCCTTCCCCGCCAAACCCTCCGTTTCCAATGGCAGACAGATCCCTTCCTTCCCCAGCTTCCATGGATAAGCTTGGAATTCCAACGCCGCTACGAATCAGATGGCAAGCCAGCCATAGTGTTCCGGGCGAATCCCCGCCAGGGAGGGGAAAAAAGAAAAACGAGGGCTCATCCTCGCAAGAGCATATCTGCCCAAGGCAGATCCGATTCCGGTAGTGGGGTCCGGCGCGGACAATGGTTTTCGACTGGCTTTTTCCTGTGCCTGCGCGACATCTTAGGCCTGTGGCGGCTTAAGTTCCGGCAGGAAGGGTTAGACAGCTTTGAGGTTGTACCCCTGCCCCTGGATTTTGGCTTCCACCTTTTTGGAGGCGGCGGCGGGGTCAAGGTGGGTAAGGCCAGCCCAAGGCGTCGTTCGGACGAGGAGCTTGATTCTCGAAAATACCACCCGGGTGACGATGCGCGACGAATCAATTGGAAGCAGTTCGGGCATTGCGGTGAGCTCTTTACCCGCATTGGGGAAAGAGAACCTCCGCCTCGTTCACGCTACCTGATTATCGTAGACTGCGAGCTACCCAAGGGCATCGGAAAGAATGCGGGACTGGTCTACCTTGAGCGCCTGCTTAGCCTAGCCGCCGGTTGCGCGCTTGAGCTCCACGCAAGCGGCGCGCGGGTTGAGATATGCCGCCCCGGTATTCCTGCATGGCATCCAGCGGAGGAAAACCAAAGCGGGGAGGCCCAAGAAAAGGCTATTCTGTCATACCTCTGCCAAGCCCAAGCCGACAAGGGTGAAGCCGAATTCCAATTTCCCCTTGCCTTTGCAGAAGCCGGCTTGCCGCAAAGCCAGCTAGTCTTTCTTGCTCCCGGAGCGCGCAGGCTAGAATCCATTCTCTCCCGCCCCCTTTATGGGGGAAGTCGAGGCTTTTTTATTCCAAGGCTTGCTCTGGCGGGAGCGGCTTCTCTAGCCCGCAGCCTTTTTTTCACCGGAGTCGAATCCCAAAGCGACACCCATAGCCTAAGCTGGGCCCGACCCGCCTTGCACGCCTTTAACCGCGCCGCCGAGGCCGAAGCCCTGGCACTGAGGAGGGCCGGTTATGCCGACGCGCGCTGCCTTTAAGACAAGCCCGCTTGAGGGTCCCGGACTGAGGGCACGCTCAAGCTATCTTGCCCTCTTTTTCAGGCTTATCCCTCCCTTCATCATCTTTTCACAACTAGCCCTTCCCCTCACGGACCTGCTACGCATACCCCTTTGGTCAGCGCTCTTCGCCACCACTATCCTCTCAGGCTACGCCCTAGCCCTCTGCCGCCTCAGGCCCTGGCTGAGCTTACTCTTAGCCGCCCTTACCCCTCTTCTTTTTCGCGCATTCGCCTTCGCGCTCATCTTCCTGATAGCCTCGTTTCGCCCCGGGCCGGAAAGCGACAGCCTCTTCCTTCTCTTTGATCAAAGCTTTTTCCCAGCCTGCCTGCCCGCCATTTGGCTCGGCATATCATCCTTCCTGGCCCTGCGTAGCTTAAGGTTCCTCCGCTTGGAGGCAGTCCTCAACTCCTTGTTGTTTTTCCTTATTTTCTATAGCGAATCAGGCTACAAGCTCACAAGATATTCCCATCCAAGCCAGCTCGCCCTGGTGGCGGGCTTGCTCATATTTTCGGAATTGGCGCGCCTAGCCTTCGCCGAAGATCAGGGAAGGCGAGATAGCCTGCGCCGTTCCCTCTTCCTCTTCCTTGGCCTGGTTCCGCTTTGTCTCCTCTTTCTCCTTCTCTTAGGCCGTTATTCAGAAAGGGCCACCGCCAGCGGCGGAGGGCTCATCAAGCCCACCCTATCCCGCTTTGACTTTTCGCGCTATCTGAAACTTGAATCCGAGATCAGCCTCTCGCAAGACCTGGTCCTCATGGTAAAAAAGGATAGTGAAGATCAGAACATCTACCTACGCCGTCACATTCTCGCAGGCTACGATAAAAAGAAGGGATTTTTCGCGGAGACGAGCCCCTGGATAGAGGAACTGCCGGCAAGCCTTCCCAGGCAAGCAAGCCGCTACGCTTCGGGAATCCGTCCTGGTGCCGGTTCCGACAAGGGCGAAGCGCAAGGACGTAGAAACCTTGAGCAGGAATACTATATCGTCAACTTCGATCCGGGGGCCTTCATAGCCATGAACGCGCCTCTTTCTTCCACTCCCCTGGCCAATTGGGATAATTCAAGCTTCAAATCAGTCTACCGCGTGGAATCCTCCGTGCCCACGGAACAGCTCTTCTTGGATATCGCGGAAGAGGAAAAGGAGCCAGACCTAGACCCACGCGCCCTGGCCTACTATTGCGACTACGGCCAAGACCCCGAGATAGCCGCCCTCGCCTCGTCCCTTAGCCGTGACGCGGCAAGCCCTTACTCCAAGGTTCTGGCCCTGCTGGAGGCTCTGCGCACCGACTACCGCTACTCACTCAAACCGGGCACGGCGGAAGACGGGGACCAGCTCAAGCACTTTCTCTTTAAGGGCAAAAAGGGCTACTGCTCTTACTTTGCCTTTTCCATGACCCTCATGCTCCGTTCCCTAGGCATACCCGCGCGCGTGGCGGTGGGCTTCTTCCTCGACCCTGGCAGCGGCATCCTCTCGCTTTACCCCGTGCGCGCCGACATGGCTCACGCATGGGTGGAAGTCTACTTTCCCGGCCAAGGTTGGGTAGAGTTCGATCCCACCTCGGATATCATGGCTGAGGGAGAGGATCTTGTTGCCTCCGGCAGTCTAGACCCCGGACAGTACCTGGGCTTGATACAAGAGATACTCCAGCATCGGGAGGGATTGGTCTCGGCGCCGAGGCGGGAAAGCCCCGACGAAAGTTTGGAGCGGATATTCGCTTTCAGCCGCGCGATGGCGCTTAAGGCCCTCCTTCATTGGTATCTGTATCTTCCCCTTTTCTTCTTCGGCCTCATCGTTTTCCGCCACCTGCTCAGATTTTTCCCACTCAGCAGAAAGGGAGGAGCGCGCGCCAGAACGCTGAAGGCCTTTGCCAGGGCGCTCTGCCGCCGAGGCGATTCAGGCTTCCGCAGAAGGCAGGCCGAGTCCCTGCTGGAATACTGCCAAGCACTTGACATTCTATGTTCATCCCAAGCGCCGGGGGCCCATACCCGCGCCTGCCGCTTACGCGATCAAGCCCTCTACGCTCCCAGTTTTTCCCCAGCTTGTGAGGTTGAGTTCAAGACGGCCTTGCATGAGATGGACTGCGTATTCAAGGCCCGTTTGGGCCCAATCGGCCGCTTGCTCAGCTTTTGTTTCATTCCTCCGCTCAGGCGCGCAAAGTTCTGGCCTAAGGCCGGCTTAATTCTCATCATCCTTTCAGGGGCAATGCTATTTGCCCAGTCTCCTCCCCCCATCCCGGAGGGAGGCTCCTATGCGGTTAAAAACCCAGAAGAACTCCTCGAAGAGGCTCAGAGCGCAATAGATGCGGAAAACTACGACCTAGCGGCTGCACGGCTCAAAACCGGCCAAGCAGTCTACCCCCAGATGGTGGAATTTCCAAAACGCCTGGCCTACCTCTACTACGATAAGGGGCTTTACTCTTTGGCGTTTGAGGAATTTAAAAAGGCGGAGACGCTCACGCCCGCGGACCAAGGCCTTGTCTACACCATGTCCGACACCCTGGGGCGGCTCAACCGCGAGAAAGAATCCATCGCCTATCTCAAGCGGACCCTGGAGCTGGACCCCAGGCACCGTGAGGCTATCGCGGACCTAGGATGGATGTACTTCAAGGTCCACCAAACCGAAGCGGGCATCGAGCTTCTCATTCAGGCAAGCAAAACCCTTGGGTTTGACAAGGGTTTTGAAATGACCCTGGGAACGCTTTACGCCGAGCGCTATGAGTATGAGGCGGCGCGACGGCATTATCAAGCATCGATAGACGCGGCGCTCGCCTCGGAGTCCGCCCGCTTCGCCGGCGTCGCTTACTACAATCTCTCCATCCTGGAAAGCAAATTCTACCGTTACCCGGAAGCGGCCATGCTGACGGAAAAATCAATCCAGCACTATGACCGGGCATCCGCGCGCCTTGCGCGCGGGGAGTTGGCGCAAAAGAGCTTGGCTCTCGCGGAGGCTAAACGCGAATACGATATCGCCTTTGGCTACGATGACTCCCCGCTAGCTTCCATTTCCATCGCGGACTTGGCCCTCGATTGCGGCCGGCTGGAAGAGGCGCGCATAATCTGCGAGGAAAACCTACGCCGCGCCGACCACGCGTGGATGCTGAACTTCGGCACGGATTTGGAAAATCACGGCATGGACATCTACAAGATCCTAAAAGAAGTATACGAAGGATTGGCCTTTTCAGAGGCGCGAAAACCGGTGGCGGATATTTTAGAACTGGCGGGCTCACGGGTAAAAGCCCTTGAATACGCAGCGCGCGCTTGGTACTGCCGGGAACGCTACCGTTCCTTAAGCCTGAGAATCTCCACTGCCTACCGCCGCGAGGGCAACCAACTGTTAGCGGATTTAAATATGTTCAATGCCCTGGAAGCCTACCCGCGCCGCGCCCGCGCTTACCTGCGCAGGGCAAGGGAAGTAGAAACGGCATTGGTTCCCGAATCCCTTCCCTCCTACGAGCTTGAAGAAGCCTTATTGACTGGCGATATTCCAGCCGCCGGCCAAGCGGCAGATTCATTGTCACAACCCTGGGAAGGGGATACCCTCGTAGACGGCCTTAGCCGGATGGGAAGGATACTCAAGTCCCGCGGAAAACATAAAGAGCTACGCGCCCTGGAAGAGCGGCTCTACTCACTTAATCCCGGTTCACTTCTCAAATCCGGGCTCTCCCTCCCGGCGCATTTCCGGGTGGAGACATCCTCAAGCGCGGCGCGCAATTGGATTTCCTGGGTGTTGAGGCCGATGCTGGCGCGAGCGGCTTTTGATCTGCGCCGGCAAAAAAGTGAAGCTGACTGCCCTTTTACCCTTGTGATCACCTATAGAGAGGGTCTGCTCGGCGCGCGCATCCTGGATTCAAGGAGCGGCGCCGAGAAGGCGCAGATAGCGAGCCCTATGCCAAAGTGGAGCTTCAGAGGGCTGAGGGATTTTTCCAAGAGCCTGATCCAAAAGGCCTTCAGCTTCCCCATCCCCTAACTCCGCGAAGGCTGGCGCATCAGGCTATTGGGGGCGTGACGGTAAAGAGGGAAACGGAACGCCGCTCAAAGGCAAGGCCATGCGTATCCTTAACGATGTGCGACACTATAGGCCGATTCGTCTCCATCCTGACCCTTCCGCGGGATTTCCAAACCTTATCTGAGAGGTTTACGATACCGTCTATCTCCCCGGAGCGAGAAGAAACCCGCCACACGTCCTTCGCCAAGCGTTCAGCCCCGTAATCGTCATGCGATAACTTGTCGAATATGTCCACGATATGGGCGGTGAAGGATCCCTCGGCCTCATCCGAGTAGTGATGCAGGTCGTCGGAAACCATCAACTGAGAACCGAAGAGGAAATTCACGACCGCCAGCAGTTCCTTCTCAGTCTGGCTCAAGGAACATTCCGCCTTGCGCAGGAAAAACACGTCCGGGTCGTTGATGAATACCGTCTGGTCCAGCAGAGAGCGGCCGATGGTGGAGCGCATGGAAAGCCAGGCGGAGGGACGCCCTGCGTAACCGGCTATCTTAGCGGTCGGGTGGTCCCAACTTTCCTTAGTGTCCGGCCCGATGCGCATGAGGGGAAAATGGCGGAAGGAGGTTTCCAGCGGCGCCCCGCAGCCCAGGTAAGCCACCGGCCGGCCGTCGCGGTTTTCGGTGACGGATGTGATACGGCCTATGACCTCTTCATACCATTGGTAGGCGGATCCCCCTTCGGCAAAGCGCCCCGGATAGAGACCAGCGTAGAGAAAGTCCAGCTTGAGGTAGCGGAAGCCCCATTCATTCACCAGGCGCTCGAAGATGGCGTAGAGGTAGTCCCTCACCTCGCGGCGCGAGAGGTCTAGCACGTAGAAATCGCCGCCCCAGGCGGGCATCCAACCGACGACTAAGGGCTTGCCCTTGTCGTTATACAAAAGCCAGTCTGGCCGGTCATGGAAGATGCGGGAAAACTTGGTGACCAAGAAGGGGGCTATCCAGATACCGGGTAGAAAGCCCTTGGCCTTGACCGTGTCGGCCACCGGCTTCATGCCGTTGGGAAAGCGCTCCCGGCTGAAGTCCCAATCGCCAACGGCTATCTCCCAACCGTCATCCACTTGGAAAACCGTGGGCTTTCCCCGCTCGACGTAAAAGCGATTGAGGAAATTCTGGTTGCCGTCCAAGGCCTCAAGGGATTTTAAGACAAGCTCTTCATCTATCCTCGAATAATGACAGTACCAAGATTCCCAGCCACCCGGGCAGAGCTTCTTATCCTGCTTGGCCCGGAGGAAGGCCAGGCGCTCAAAATGACCGAAGCCCGCGTAGAGTGCGGCAATTTTATCCTTGAACTCAAAGTATGAGCGCCCCCAGAGCACGTGCAGGTCGGCTAAGGGCGCGCCGCCTGTTCGCTCCTTGCCGGCGCTGGCTATGTCTATGCGTATGCTCCCCAGCTTCCTGTTGAGGCAAAAGCCAACCGGGGCCCCGGCATCATTGCGGGAAAAGATTCCCACGTAGAGGGAGCCGGAGCGCAGATAGGTGAAAAAATGGGACTGAACCAGGCCGCGGCGCGGGCGTTGGCGCGGCCTGTCCGTGTAAAGCTGGAATTTCCTGATAAGACCGGCGCGCCCAATGGCTTCACGCCCGCGCAGTTCCCAGGCTGGGGACCAAGATTGCCAGCCATTGGACATGATGTGGATGGCGCGCCTGTCGCTAAAGGCTTCGATTTCCGGTCCTTCGAATCCCGCAAAGGCCAAGAGCTCGCGAAAGCTCAGTTCATCGAGTTGTCGGTTGTGGGGGTCAACCCAGGCGCCCCCGGAGTGCCGATATGAGAGCTGAACCCCGGAATCCAGGCTGGTGACGGAACGAATTACGCGCTCGATGGCCATGCGGCTCTCCCTTTTCTAGCAGGAATGCTTCATTGTACTATAGGGCTGGCGCGCTGTCAAAAAAGCGCGAAAGGAATTTCAACCATGATTCGTCTCTACGCCTTCCTGGGAAACGCGGGGCGGCAATACGAAGGCAACCGCCATAATGTAGCTTGGCTCTTCCTTGAGAGCTTAAACCTCAGTGTATCACTGTCCTGGACCAGGAAATTCAAGGGGCTCTACGCCCAGGTAGACCACAACGGCGAACGCGTCTACCTGCTTAAGCCGGAAACCTTCATGAACCTTTCCGGCGAGTCCATCCGCGAGATTTCACGCTTTTTCCATATAGAGCCAAGCGAGCTGATGGTCATCCACGACGAGCTTGAGCTGGCCTTCGGCAGTATTTCCTTCAAAAAGGGCGGGGGCCTGGGCGGCCACAATGGGCTTCGCTCCACCGTTGCCTGCCTGGGAACCAATGACTTCCACCGCTTCCGCCTCGGCATTGGCAGGCCCAGCCACCCCGGCGCCGATATCGCCGAATACGTCCTTTCCGACTTCAGCCAGGAAGAACGGAAGATACTGTCAGAATCCGTATTCATAGAGGCCGGCCGGGCCTTCGACCGCTGTATGCGCGAAGGCTTTGCAGGGGTAGAGCGGGATTACCGAAAGTTCAACACCCTCAGCGCACCCTAGGGGAAGTCGGAGGGCCCTTTTAGTCGCTAAGGCCGAGCTTGCGGAGAACCGCGTCGTTTTGGCGCCAGTTCTTGTCTACCCGCACCTGAAGATCAAGGCTGATCTTCCAGGGAAAGACCTGATTGAGGTCGCGCTCGGCTTCCTGGCGTATTTTCTTGATCATGACCGCGCCCTTGCCGATGAGCATGCCCTTTTGCGAGTCGCGTTCCGTCACAAGAAAGGCGCGCACGGCCATAGACTTGCGGTCGGCAGACCATTCCGCGTCGGCGATCTCAGCGTAGACCGAATGCGGCAACTCCTCGCGGGTATGCAAGAAAGCCTTCTCGCGAATGATCTCCGTCATGCGGAACTCAGGCTCTTGGTCGGTGCCGAATTCCTCCGGGTAATAGGCGTGGCCGCAGGGAGCCAGCTCGAAGAGCCGCGCCAGCATCGGGTCCAAGCCACTGCCATCCTTGGCAGAAACCTTGAATATGGGCACACCGCTCATGCGTTGCGCGAAGTACCTCTCAAGATCCTCCGGCTTGGAACGCTTGTCGTCCGTCTTGTTGATGGCAATCACCAACTTTTCCTTGTGGGGAGCCGCCAAAGCCACGATAAGGTCCTCTTCGTCGCCGGGCGGCCTGGTGGAATCCGCCACGTAGAGTATGATGTCCGCCTCTCCCAGAGCCTGCTCAGCTTGGCGCTTGAGCAAGAGGTTGAGTTTTTTCCCCGAGTCATGATAGCCGGGGGTGTCCAAAAAGACGATCTGGCCGGCGGGTCTGTTGACGATGCCGCGGATGCGGTTGCGGGTGGTCTGCGGCACGGCGGAGACGATGGAAACCTTCCAGCCGCAAAGGCTGTTGAGGATGGTCGATTTACCCGCGGATGGACGCCCGACGATGGCAGCGAACGCCGCCTTGGACTCAACGCCCGCGGCTAAGGTCGCGGCTGAGATCGCGGTTACCTGATTTTCCTCGGCATC
>JBGSOB010000024.1:0-12473 GCA_041739325.1 Treponematales bacterium | reverse complement strand
ATCCCTTCCTACTGTCGTTACAAGTCTGATCTTCCTAAAAAACGTGTGAGAGTAGCGAAATCCCATGATCTAAGTCGAATTTTCATTGTGAACTAAGAAAAAAGGGCCGTCCAAAGTTTCTTCTTGGACAGCCCCTTTTTTTTAGTCGTAACGTATGCTGGCGCGCGCCTTAAAGCGCTCAAGCCCAAGCTCGATCAAATGACTTAAAAGCTCTGCGTAGCCAAGCCCCGCGGCCTGGCACATCTTGGGGAACATGGAGATGGAAGTGAAGCCGGGAATGGTGTTCACTTCGTTCAAGAGGATGCGGCCTGATTCCTTATCCAGAAAGAAATCCACCCTTGCCATCCCGGCGCAATCGAGGGCCGCGTAGGCCTCCACCGCCAGGTGCTTTACCAGCTCGGTTTCTTCCTGCGAGAGCTTTGCCGGTATGAGAAGTTCGGCCCCATTCGGGTCCAGATACTTGGCATCGTAGTCGTAGAATTCGTGGTGGGGGAGAATCTCCCCGGGGATATAGGCCTGGGGACGCTCGTTACCCGTTACCGAACACTCAATCTCGCGGGCATGGATAAAGGGTTCGACGAGGGCCTTATCGTCCCACTCGAGCGCCGCTTTAAGGCCTCCCATAAGGGCTTCCCTGCTCACTGCCTTTGAGGCCCCAACCGAAGAACCGGTAGAGACGGGCTTTACGAAAACCGGGTAGGGCCAAGCCGACTCTACCGCCTTGAGCCGGGCTTCAAGTAGGGCCGGATCGGCTAGCTCGTGGCGGCGGATAACCAGGTAGGGAACGATGGGGAGGCCGGCGGCCTTCCATACCGCTTTTGCCTTTTCCTTGTCCATGCCCAGGGCTGAGCCCAAGACGGGTGAGCCGACATAGGCTAGGCCTGAGCTTTCAAGCAAGCCCTGGATGCGGCCGTCTTCACCAAAGCTGCCGTGGAGGACGGGGAAAACGATGTCGATGGGGAGCTTCTTCCCCTGAAAATAGAAGCCCTCTGAGGGAGCGACAAAGACGCGTTTCTCTGGGTCTGCCTTGAGGCCCAGCGTTTGGGTTTCAGGTTTCTGCGCATCGCTTAAGACAGCTTCATCCTGCAGATAAAAAATCCCTTCCTTTGATAAGCCGATAAGGATGGGGTTAAAGCGCTTTGTATCCAGGTGGCGTAGGACGGAGAGGGCTGATACCCGCGATACTGAATGTTCGCCGGATTTTCCCCCGTAGAGGATGGCAAGATTTTGCATGGACTCTCCTTTTGAAGACTGGGCTTAACCCTCGTTTTTGCAGAAGCCGATTTCCGCTAGGGCCGCTTGGGCTTCGCTTATCTCGTCGTAGGGACGGCTGCCGCCCTTCCCGATAATGGAATTTTCATGGCCCTTACCCAAAAGAAGAACCAGGTCTCCCGCTTTGGCTAATGAAAGGGCCTTACGTAGGGCAGTGGGGCGGTCAGGGATGATGAAGAGTTCTTTATCGCGTTGCTTCTCAGGGCAGCCGGCGGCAATCATCTCCAAGAGTTCCACCGGGTCTTCGCCTCGGGGGTCTTCATCCGCCAGGATGATGGTGTCACAGTAGTCCGCGGCTATCCTACCCTGCTGGGGGCGCTTTTGCAGATCGCGCTCGCCCCCAGAGCCGAAGAGGCAGATAATCTTGCCGCTCACGCGCTCGCGCAGGGAGGGGAGAATGGCTTGGAAGGAAGAGGGGGTGTGGGCGTAGTCGACGATAAGCTCAAAGGCCTGCCCACAGTCGATCCGCGTCATTCTGCCGCGCACGGGTTTTAACAGGGGCAAGAAGGGCAAGAGCTCTGCCGCATCCCTTTCTAGGATATGGGAGACGCAGAGGAGTGCCGCCAAGCAGTTGTCCACGTTAAATGCCCCCGGCAGGTTGATGCGGGCGCTGAAGGCGCGGCCCCCGATATCAAGATCGATGTCATTGCCGCCTTCATCGCTATGGACGCGTAGGGCGCGAATGTCGGCACGGGAGCCTGCGCCGCCAAAGGAGAAAGCGGGCTTGTCCGTCGCGCCTGTGTAGATGCCTGCGTAGGGGTCATCGGCATTGACGACAGCGAAGGCCGGGATTGCCGTTTGCGCGCCAAGGATCGTCTTTTTATGCTCGTGGCCGTCTAGGGCGCGGAAAAGATTCGCCTTGTCCTGGCGGTATTGCTCAAGACTGCCGTGGAATTCCAAATGTTCGTGCCGGACGTTAAGGATGACGGCCGCGTCGAAGAGGACGTCGCCTAGGCGGTTGGTGCGCGCCGAAAGCCCGTGGGAGGATGCCTCGATGACGGCGAACTCCATGCCGTAATCCACCATCTGGGCAAGGGCGCGGTGGATAGTCGTTGCCTCGGGCGTTGTCTGATGCTCAGGATTCCACAGCTCTTGGGCGCCGCTGCGGTATTGGACGGTGGAGATAAAGCCTGCCTTGCGACCGCAGAGCCAGAGCAGCTGATAGATGAGGTAGACCGTGCTCGACTTTCCCTCGGTGCCGGTTACCCCAATGACGCCCAGGGAAGCTGAGGGAGAGTCGTAAAACGCGGCGGCGATTGCCGACATGGAAAAGCGGGAATCTTCTACCTGGATGTAGCTGATTCCCTCTTTGTATTCGCGCAGGGGCGACTGGTGGACGATGGCCAAGGCCCCGGCGGCAATGGCCTTATCGATGTAGACTTCACCGTTCTCATGGATGCCGGGGAGGGCAAAGAAGAGAAAGCCCGGCTCTACCTGGCGCGAGTCGTAGGCTAGGCCCTGGATGAGGGCCTGTGCAGGGCCGCGCCTCGAGATTAGCTTGATATTGGCGGTAAATTCGGATAGCCTTTGTGCCATGTCGCGGCCATCCTAGCGGAGGGAGGGAAATTACTCAAGATGTACTCTGTCCGAATTGAATCGAGCTTTGCCGCTGCCCACTTTTTAAGCCACTACCACGGAAAATGCGAGCGGCTCCACGGGCATAACTACAAGGTGCGGGTTTGGGCGCGCGGCCCTGAACTTGACTCTGGCGGTATGCTCATTGATTTTGGCCTCTTAAAAAAGGCCCTCGCCCAGGTTTTGGAAGGGCTTGACCACGGAAACCTCAACGATATCGCCGACTTCTCTGGCGACCCCAGCGCCGAGCGGATAGCCGCCTATGTCTTTCGCGGCATAAGGGCTGTCTTTCCCCATGCGCCTATCTATAAGGTAGATGTCTTTGAAACCGATATCAATATGGCATCATTCGAAGTTGACTAAACGCGTCAGCGAGATCATTCGCAGTTGGGGCATTTCCCCAGCGCTCGTAGCCTGGTGTAGAGCATCCCTGTAATGCCCCAGATAGCGGTGAAAATTAAAACGCGCGAGTATTTTTAAGCCAATCCCCTCATTATCAGACCCGCTTTCCGCTAAAGCGATGATCCTTTTCTTAAGCCCCGCCGGCGCAATTCTCCAGACCGAGCGACCGCCCTTCTTTTCGAGGGTATGGGCGACAAGCTCTGCCTTAAGGTAGGCGGAGAGGGCCGTTTCTAAAACCTTCATCGAGGCCCCGGCCCCCGCTGGGGCTTCAATCCGGACTTCCGCTTCGGCAATGCAAGGATCCGCGGGTAGCTCGGCGCGTACGGGCTCGAACGAGGGGCAGCCCTTGAGGGCGGCTGCCAGGCTCTGAATATCATAGGCTTGAATGCGCAGGATGCTCTTGCCGTAAAAGTTGGGGCTGAATTCCCTACCGCGTTTTGTGCTTAAAAGAATTTCTTGGCAATGAAGGACATTATCTAGCTGATCCGGGCAATGGCTTAAGATGAGGCGTTGGTAATAGCTGGAGATGTAGGCTGCCTCCGCACCCCGCATGGCTAGGGGCAGATCAACGTACAGGTGGAGGAAGGGTGCGGCCGCCTTCCTTTTAAGGAGAGCCTCGGCCTTTGCCCTCTCATCGAGGCTTGGCGCGCGCAGGCTGTGGCTCTGAAGGAATTCCCTTTCGCTGGCGCTTTTATCGCAAGCCCCGCAACCTAAGCAGGATGCGGCGAGGCAAGAGCTGGCTTCAGCATCCCTACCGAGCTTTCGCTTGGGCGCGCTTAAGGCTTGCTTTGCCTTTACGTAGGCGTTATAGCGGAAATCCGTAGTTGTGGCGCGTTCTAGGAAGTCAAAGGCTTGAGGATGCTCAAGGGTTTTTTCTCCAAGGAATTCCGGGCTTAAACCGCCCTTGGCCTGGAGTATGGCGCGAACCTTCTCCCAGGCCCCTCTGTCCAAATTCTTGTCGAAGACCAAGCCGCTCTGGGCAAGCTCGCAGAGGGCGTCAAAGATTCCCGGGGCTCCCAAGGCTAATACCTGGGAGAGGGCGTATTCGTCAAAGTAGGCAGGCAGGCGGAATTCAAAACCGTTTGTGTCGCAGCTGGATTTCATCGGCCCGCCGATACGGCGCAGGCAAGATTCTTCCAAACAGAGGGGGGCAAAGGCCAGGGGGGTGCCGGGCATGCGGGTGAGGTAGCCGGCGGAAAAGATAATGCGGGTAGCTGAGCTGGAGGCGGAGCGCATGAGCTTGATCTCTTTGACGAAGGCCGCGAATTCCTCAAGATCCTCCTGGCTTTCAAGCCCGGAGATGATGTAGAAAAGTTTTATTTCGCGGGCAGATATTTCAAGTAAGCGCCGCAAGAGAGGGAGGATCTCCGCCTCGCCCAATTCCTTGGCGTAGTAGAGGCGCATGCGTTCGGAAATCCCCTCTATCCCAATGGTGAAGGAACGCTTTCCCATCGCCTTTTCAAAGGCGAGGAGGCCCGGCAAATTTTGCAGGATGTCGGCGCGTTGGCTCATGGCGGAAACCCGGGGGAAGAGGGGGCCGAGCTTGAGCATGAGGCTCACCATATCGGCGTGGGTGTTAAAGTTAAAGGAAGAAAGCTCGAGGCTTGAGGAGCCTAGGTAGCGTTTTGCCCAGAGGGCTTCATCGAGGAGCTCCTCCGTCTGAGTTTCGCGGTAGGGTTTGCGGTCCCAGCTTTCCATGCAAAAGCCGCAAAAGGATGGGCAGCCGGAGCTCATCTCCAGCTTGTAGGATCCTGCCTCTTCAGAATTGAGCAGGGGGTAGGGCTGTCGCGATGCTGGCCTCCGGACCCCTGAGGGGGCGTGGCATTGGCTTGTCTTTGTCGTTTTGCCCGGATAGAAAAGCCCCTCTGATGCCTCTCCGGCGGCCTGGAGGGCCCTCGCTTTTTCCGCGCCGCTAAAACCCGGCCCACTGCGGGATATGGCTACGAGGGCGCTCAAGATGGGTCCAAGCTCATCTTCACCTTCCCCAAAAAAGAGGGCGTCTACAAAGGCGGGGGCTTTGCCGTCTTGGCAATCGCTCAAGATGGCCGAGGCGGCGCCAGCGCTAGAGCCGCCTAAGATGATGAGGGGGCTTCTTTCTTTTTCATCTTTAAGCGCATCAATGGCGATACCGGAATGAAGCAAGATATAGGGTAGGTTCACGAGCTCTAAAACATAGGCGTTGGAAATGAGGACGATATCGTAGTCCGCCATGCCGCGTCCTGAGGCCAGGCCGTAGCCGAGGGGAAGTTGTGCGGCGCTTAAGAGGGCGCGGTCCTCTGCCGGTGGAAAGAAAGCGAAATCCAGGTAAGCATCTTTGAGAGCCTCGCGGCATGTTTGAAAGAGAAAGAGATGGGGGCTGGAGCGGCTTACATCCTCAAAGGGGGAGAGTCGGAGGATGAGGATGCGCAAGGACGCCGCGGCCCAGGCAGGGTTGCCGTACTCTTGGCTTTGGGCGTCTATGAGGAGCGGTGCAACTGAAAGTGTATTCTTGAGCTTAGTTAGCTCCGGCCCCGCTTCTTCAAGCATCGGCGTCGCGGGCGCGCTTGGCGTGGGCATGGAAGGAGCGTGACATCTTGTCGGCGTAGGCAAAGAACTCCTCAAGGGTAACGTCGTAGACGGAGACCGAGTGCAGCCGTTTTGTCTTAAAGGCAAAGCCGAAGCGTACGGCAATCCTTGAAAGGAACTTGAGCTCGCCTGAATCGACGACGGCGGCGCAGACGCCCTTTTTACCGTTGCGCCCGGTGCGGCCGGCGCGGTGCACGTAACCGGGGGCTTCGCGCGGCACGTCCAGCATGAGTACATGGCTCACGCCCTCTATATCCAGGCCGCGGGCGGCAACGTCGGAGGTGATGAGCCAGCGGGCGCGGCCGGAGCGGAAGTTTTCCACCGCCTCGAGGCGCTTTTGCGAATCGAAATCTCCATGGATGGCCTCCACGGGAATGCCTGAGTCGCGCATGCGCATGAGGGCGTTAAAGGCCTCACCTGAATCGTGGACAAAGAGAAGGGCGCGTTCGGGCTTGACGGCTTGTTCAAAGCGGCGTACCGCATCGACCTTTTTGCGTGAATCCGCCAAAAAGACCCAGTGCTCAATGTCGCCTGAAAGGACGGCGCTTGTGTCCAGCTTGACGATGAAGGCATCGCTCATGCGCGCGGCGGCCTTGGATATCGTTTTTGCGTCCAGGGTGGCGGAAAAGAGCCAGATGGCGGCGCTGGCGGGGACTTTGTCCACGAGCTTGCCGGTTTCCTCGCAGGCCTCGGGGGCAAAGAGCCTGTCGGCTTCATCGAGCACAAGGAAGGAAAGGTTGTCGAAGAACAGCTTGCCGCCCTCTAGAAATTGGAGGGCGCGGCCGGGGGTGGCAATGAGGATCTGAGGCTTTGTCGCAAGCTCATCGATCTGGCGGGTAGGGGAAGCGCCGCCCAAAAGGAGGCAGGACCTCAGGCGGGAACCGGCTGCCTGGATGAGGTTTTCCAGGACTCTGTGGGTCTGGGAGGCGAGTTCTCGGGTTGGGGAGATGATGAGGGCTTGTGATGTCCGCTTGGCGGGGTCGCAGCCCATGAGGATGGGGACGAGGAAGGCAAGGGTCTTGCCGGTTCCCGTTTCAGATTCGGCGCAGATATGCCTGCCGGCGAGGGCAGCTGGGATAACGGCCTTTTGGATGTCTGTCGGTTCCAGGATGCCCTGGGAGGAAAGCGCCGCGCAGATCTCGGAGGATGTCCCCAGGTCTAAAAAACTCATAGAGGCATAATGGATAAAAAACGCGTAAAAAACAAGGTCAAGCCGAGCCGAGAGCCTTAGCTATCCCCCTTTATTGACAAAGATCGGCTTTTTCCGTATATTTCCCATGCCTTACCCACAGCTAAGGCATTCCTGCGCCGGTCGTATAACGGCTATTACCCCAGCCTTCCAAGCTGGAGACGAGGGTTCGACTCCCTTTCGGCGCTTTACAAAGGGCCCCCGCAAAAGCGGGGGCCTTCCTATTATCTAAAGGGAGTAGAACCGAGGGGGGGGGCGCAGGTATGGGCGTAAGCCAGGGCTCCTATTCATTGAGAGCGGGTCCTGTCATGGAAAAACAATCGGGCCGCTAACGCGCGCTGCGCTTGCTAAGACGCGTCCCGATTGTTTTTCCATGCCACCCGCGCTTTCAAGACTCAGAGTGCCCTGGCTTTCGCGCATGGCTGCGCTGGCTTCCTGTCGGAGAGTGCTACGCGGCCCCCCCTCGCTTCGAAGTCCTCGCCCGCTAGGGCGGGCTCCGGTCTTCTACGCTACCCCCCTGTATGGGTTTCTGCTCCGTTGAGAACGCTCAGTACCTGCGCGACAGCAAGCGAGCCGGCCCAGAAAGCTAAGGGAGTCGAACCGGCCAACAATGAGATCAGCACTTTATTAGATTTATTTCCATGAGCAAGAATGACGAACGCAACTAACATTGCGTGTTCTACAAGTGGTTTTTCGCTTTATGATTAGGTTGTGTCCACGGGTTGCTCTAAAGATTAACAAATTCATGAATTGACAGATATGAAAAACCGTTTTATCTTGAACAAACACTGGCGATTTCAAAAAAACAGGATTTATCTTGGTTGTGTGGTATTAGTTGTATTCACGGGTAAAACCGATTTTCGACGAGAAAACGGTTTTATCAAGAAATGTCATTTCTTATGAGTAAAACCAAGAAATGATAGTCCGTATCATTCGGGGTGTTCATGAAATCCAATCAAGTTTTTTTCTATGGCCTCGTCTCTGATAATCAGGATCCAGACAAGCTTGGCCGAGTAAAGGTAACCATAGAGTCAGCAGGAACAGCGAATATCACTCCCTGGATTCCCGTTTTGACCCTCCAAGCCGGCAGCGAGTCCGGCTTTTTTTTCCTTCCCGACGTAAATGATCAAGTCCTCGTTGGCTTCATGGATCAGCTTCACCAACATGGAGTGGTGATGGGCGGAGTTTGGAGTTCAAGCGCCAAGCCTCCAAAAACAGAGGAAAATACTGAGTCGGATCTCAATGCTGACGGGAAAAATAATCTCAAGTTTTACCGCTCTCGCTCAGGGCTCAGACTCATCTTTGACGACAGCGACGGAAAAGAGAAGCTCCAGCTCATTTCTCCGGACTCCGAGACTCGTTTTGAGTTTAATCATGATGAAAAAAAAGTGATAATGGACACTGTCTTGGAAATCAGCATCTGTGCCAAAAAGAAGCTAAGCATTAGCGCTCAAACCCTGAGCATTAAGGCGAAGGGAGAGGCGAGGTTGGCAGGGGAGGGAATATCCATCGAATCCAAGAAGGGACTTGAACTTAAGGCTTCCGCGGATATTGAAGTTAAGGGTTCTGTGATCAAACTCAACTAGGAATGGGGTATCAATATGTTTGATCTAACCGAACTATTTAATATAATCTCTGAACGGGGAGACCCAAGCGATCCTGCAACACGCATAACCTCAATCCCCTTTGATTCGGGTGCAGTCATTTCCCAAGGGACGGTGGAGGATGCCTGTGACCCTGACGGACTCGGGCGCCTCAGGGTTAAGATGATCACTGTACCTGGCCAGCCCATAACGGATTGGATACCCTTGGTGAGGCCCTACGGCGGAGCGGATAAGGGATTTTTTATTCTTCCTTCAATAGGGGAGAAAATTCTTCTTGCCCATATTGGCGGCTCAATCAATCGCCCTATTGCCCTAGGCTCGATGTACACCCCTTACACAGGCGCTAATTTGGACGCCAAGCCCAGGAATAATGAAAAGTTTTTCTTCAGTAAGGCAGGTTTTCGCATCACCTTTGATGACAGCCTCATCCAGGAGAAGCTGGAGATATCTAGTCCTGATGGAAAGATGAGCCTTTCCATCACCCGTTTTGGCATCGAACTCTCCAACGAGCTTGGAGACATAGAAATCAGCACAACTAAAGAATTCGAGATTGACACGAACGAATTGGCAATCGAGAGTGAAAAAGAGCTTGAATTAAACGCCGCAGGTGTCAAGATTGAGAGCGGTAAGAGCCTCAAGCTTAAGTCGGATACTGAGACAACCATTAAAGGCAATAAGATCAAGCTCAACGGTACTTCCGGCGTAACAGCCAATAGCAAGCAAATAGCCGCTAAAGACGACCAGGTGATCGGTATCGACATTCATATTGTCATGGTGCCCGCCCCGCCCGCGGCGCCCATGCCCACCCCTTTGCCCCACCCCTTCATAGGAAAGCTTGACGCGGAGCTTTCTTCTAACGTGACTATCGGCTCACGAGCCGCGGCCGTCATGGGGTCCCTTGCCCATAATAACACCCCAAAGCATATGCCCACTCCCCCTGGCACCGCCTTCCAGAAGCCTCCTAAGAATGAAGCAGAGGTTACATCAGGGACAACCCAGAAAGTAAAGATAAATGGAAAAAATACCGCGGTGATCACGAGCATGGCGACGAGCTGCGACGATCTAGGCACGCGAAATCAATCAACGGTAATTGCCATCGGAGCTGCCGCCCCTGGGATGTACAAGGGTCCAAAAGCAGTAAAGAAAAAGGCAGAAGCAAAGACCAAGGGTAAGGCAGGCGCAACTCCTGCTGATGTGGTAGAGGCCCTTGAAGGGCTAGTAGAGAGCGCAGGCGCAGTTGAGCCGATGGAAGAAAAAAAAGAGGAACACAAAGAAGAAGCAAAAAGACGCCCACATTCCAGAATTTAACTTGGAAACTTGATGGCCAAGTTGTTGAGAAAGCGCACATAGGCGATAAGCTCACCTTAGCCTGTGACTGTTCCAATATGGATGGGCAGGAATCCGTAGTTATCACGATATTTGAAAAAGACAAGACTACCCCAGATGATTTGATCAAGAAGCTTAAAGGCGACGTGATCGGCGGCAATAAGGTTGAGATATCTTGGGAAGCTGTGTACGTTGAGGATCCAGATGACGAAGAAAGCCAGAAGGAGCAGCAGGAGAAAGGCTATACATTGCCTGAATATGTTTTTATTGTTGAGACGAATGATGGGAAGCAGAAAAGTAGTGAGAGCCCATTACTAAATACTGTAGTAAAAATTGAATTGCATTTGGTTGATAGCGACAATAGGCCAATACCCAACATAAAATACGAAGTATTCAATTTAAAAGGTGATTCAATTGCATGTGGAGTGCTTGACGATAATGGGCAAGGTGTAATAGACGACGTTGGACACATGCAGATATTTGTTAGCTATAATGATGAAGGCAAAGACTAATAGTTCGAGAGCGCAGGAGAGATATTATGCCCTTTAGAAAGAAAGAAACATATAAATTTGAAGTAACTGGATTAGAATATACATATGATCATGATCCTGAAATATATCAAGAAAATTTAAAGAAAATAGACGAGCAGGAATTGGCTAATTTTACTAAGTATCTTGAACAACAGGAGAACATAAGAAAGATTCGGGCCCAGAGGGTAATGGAACTATTGAAAAAAAAGGGAGATGATAGAAATCTTTTATTATACCAGCAACAAGAAGAACAAAGAGTGAGCAGATTTAAAGAAGATATTGAGAGGGTAAAAAGAAATGAGATGTATGAGCAGAAAAGAAAAAAAGAGGAAGAAGATAGATTGGCGATAGTTCGTAGCGAAAAAACTCAAGCGTATATAAAAGCTATTGATGTATATTTGGAGAAAACCTATGCTCAGTTGCTTGTTCCTGCAATTCGGATATATGCCCTTAAAACAATGGATAATGATGAATGTAATTTCCTTTCATCGGTGAGTGCACTTCAAGGATTTGACAATACGAATTACTCAACAGTCGAAAAGGAACCGGCTGATTATCCAACTGACAGAAAGGATATGTGTATACGAACCGCGCTTGGTAATGTAAAGCTTTATAAGGAATTATATAATGAACGTATTCAAAAATTGAAAATCAGGGAATTTTGTCCTGGAATTAAAGAACCCAAATCCACAGAAATCGATTGCATTTTAGAACCCGCTACCTTTGTCGAAATATTGCAGACCTTTACTCATAAGCGTACAAGGAAAGGAGAGGAAAGCTATTTCTACGTCCTTTGCAAGGTTCGGGTTACTGATAATTGTTGCAACGCAGTGGAGCAGCGAGGTAAAATCGGGTATGTTTGGCAGAATTTCAGAGGAAAAAAGGATATAGAATTAGTCTCAAAAATTCCAACAGATTTTTCAATGTATTCTGCTAAACGGCCTCATGTGATAACCCATAGGTTTGCCAGAGATTTTGAAAAAGGGGTAGTCCGTGAGCGGGGTGTCGAAGTGGTTTTCATTCAGGATGTGGCTCGAAAGCGAGAGGTGAATGCAATTGAGCACATATTGACCACTAAGCCAATCTTGTTTGAAAACTTAATAGAGGCAGCCGTGCTATCACATATTAGAAGACTGAAGGTCGGATTCTTAAATTATGGGGGCACCGGATCCCACGGTCAAGGGAAAGGAATCGATTTAGCAAGTATTACGCATGAGGATGGACTTATATATGGAATTCACAATCAATATCACAGGATTTTCAATGCCTCCAAAATTATATTCGAAACACCCATCCAGCCTGCGGCAATCAAGTTGTTCGAAGACAAGTTCATAGCCTTGCCAGGCAGCGTTTGTGTTTTGGGACCATGGCGGTTTTTATATAAAAAACAAGATCCATTGACAAATTTGATTGATACGCATCCAATTTTAGGAACGATTCCGTCACAAGAAAATAGTCAAAGTGAAACGGAGTATAAAATATTGGTTCTAGAAACAATTGATAAAATGAAGAAGGATAAAGAAATAGTTACGGAAGCAACCAGTGAAAAATTGCATTTGCACTGGCAGCACCGCCATCATGGACACTACTCAATAGAACCAATAAAAACTGGGAAAATTTGGAAGCAATAGACAGTAATGGCTTATGGACAAAGAGTCAAAGCGAAAAAGCAATCGCGTCAATCGAGCCTGTAACTGATTTTGTGTAAACGGCAAAATCATAAAAGCACCCTCGTGCCATAGATGATCGCAATTTGGTTCAATGAAGCGCCCCAGTCACACAAGGGCATCGTCTATCTTTTCGAGATATTCTACAAGGCTATGGATACCAGTTTTTCTGCAGCGTCACCAGTCGAGAAAGAAATAACGTCAATGTCGCGTCCGGTTGTATATTTCCGGAAATATCCGGTTTCAACTTTCCGGTTTTAGGCTTAAAAAACGGGGATCCTTCAGGCATACTGGTTGTTAACTACAACTGCCAGCAGGCACAAAAAGGAACCCCGTATGGAGC
>JBGSOB010000005.1:0-26315 GCA_041739325.1 Treponematales bacterium | reverse complement strand
ATCCCTTCCTACTGTCGTTACAAGTCTGATCTTCCTAAAAAACGTGTGAGAGTAGCGAAATCCCATGATCTAAGTCGAATTTTCATTGTGAACTAAGAAAAAAGGGCCGTCCAAAGTTTCTTCTTGGACAGCCCCTTTTTTCTTTGCCGATTCAGCGGATGATGGTACAATCTAGTCATGAATATAGAACGACTCTCACTTGCAGTGCGGCAACTTCTTGATCATAGCCTCGCCTTTCCGGAAAGGGCGATTGACGCTACCATCATCGCCAATCCCCGTGCTGGAGGCTTTACCCGCACGAATCTTTGGAAACGGCACCAAGCTGAACTATCCTGTCTTGAAGCCGAATCATGTGCATTGCCCCGCCGAGCCACTTCCCCGCACCTGCGGGTAATCCAGACAGAGCGACCTCGGCACGCATCATTCATCACCGACGATCTCATCGTCATGGCATCGCAAGCGCCGCTGAATGTAGAATTTGTCATCATAGCCGCAGGGGGTGATGGGACAAGTTTGGAGATATTAAGCCGTCTGATCCAAGCCCCTCAAGAACTACGGGAACGCTTTACCATCATCCGCTTGCCGATGGGAACCGGTAACGATGGTTCGGATGGAGCTGACCTCATCGCTTCGCTTGGCCTACTGATTCGACCGACGAGTGTGGAGAAAAGAGGCGCGATAAAATTGAGCGCTCAGGGGATCGGTGAAGCGCGTTGGGCTTTCAATATCGCCAGCATCGGGCTTGACGCTTACGTCACTCACATGACAAATAAGCTTAAGGGTGTGATGCCGGGTGATTCTTACAAGCTGTGGCTCGACATCGCCACTCTTTTTTATGATAAGGCTTACCGAGTACGCCCGATGAAGATTGAGTTATCAAGCAAGGGACGGGCTGATATTGAGCGACTTGAGCTACCCCTGCTTATCTTGGCGATGGGGGAATCCGGGCATAGAACATACGGTTCACATGTGCCTATTCTTCCAGGTGATGAGAACGTCTGCTTCGTAAAGCAAATGAGTCTAGCCAAGAAGCTTGCACTTAAACCTCTTGTTAATGCGGGGAAACACGCTGGCCATCCATCTGTTTTTTTCCGTAACGCGGATCGGGCTTTCATACAATATTCGGAAAAGCTTCTCGCTCAGTGTGACGGTGAGACCCTGGATTTGGTCCCGGAAAATTTCCCCTTGACCATGGAACGGGTGGAAGGCCTCTTCCGTATTCTTGAATTCGCGAAGAACGATAAGATTTGAGACTCGGAACCTGGAGGGCTTTGATAAAAAGCCCTCCCGCTATCCGATCATTTTTATCTTAACCGGATAGGGGGACGGCTTAGGCTATTATTCTATAGCCGATGCTTCAAGTGAATAACTCTTCAATATCTTGGGGATATCACCGCTTTTTGAGAGTTTGCGGTAGGCCGCGTTGAATTTTTCTACGGTTTCCTTAGTGACGTATTCCTTTGAAAAACCAATATAATATTTCAACTTTGAGGAAACGCCGGCGTAACGTACGTTTTTCAGCCCTAATCGCTTGATAATCGCCATACCCACATCCCTGTTCGAGAAGGCCGCCATCACTCTTCCTCCGTCCAGTTTCCTGAAAACCGTATCGTCATCCGGGGAGTTTTCAATGGCCATGGAAGCCTGTTGTAGCTTTATTTTATCAAGGGTTGTCGAGGTGTTGGATGGACCATAGACGGCAACGCTATAGTCCTTGAGTTGCTCCGGACCCGTGTATTTTAGCGGATTGTCGTTACGAACGAAAAAGCCATATTCGGTATCAACGATGGGAAGTGACTGCCATAGCCAACCCTCACGCTCCGCGTTCCAACCAATAAGGAAGAGAGCGTGGGCCTTGCCGTCCTTGACCTCTTGCTGTGCCCTTGTCCAAGGTAGAAGGGCAAGTTTATGCTCTTGGCCCATCGTTTTACAGACCAGTTTGATCACGTCTGCGGCTGGCCCAGCTACATCCGATCCGGAAAGATAGCTGAATGGAGTGAATTCCTGAGTGTTGAAGACCAGTTCTTGTGAAAAGACCTTCGCCGCTCCAAGCATGGATAGGACCGTCACCATAAGCCCTGCTGTCTTGAAAAGAACACTGTGTTTCATGAGTTGCCTCCTTGATCAAACCTTGAAAGCGCCGATAACGCTATCGTTGCGCTTGATGTTTTCCCTGGTTTTTTCAGACAGTGCGGAGAGTGAGCGCATAGCTCTTTCAAGCTCCTCGGCTCTGCCTGAAATAGTTTCCATGCTTCCCGCTACGGATGAGGAAAGACTCCTCATTTCTTGGAAGCTTTCTGCCAATGTTCCATTGGCATGCATCATCACCGCGGCTGACCCGCGCAGCTCGACCGCGGAGCTGTTAAGACTTTCTATAGCTCCCAGTATCTGTCTTGACCCTTCTCTTTGCTCGCCCATGGCTAGTTCCATTTCTCTGACAAGGCCGTCCGTTTTCCCAATCTGATCGGTTAGGAAGCTATAGGATTCCTCCGAATCGCTGGCGGCATTTACCACTGCTTCTATAGCTTCCTTGATGGCTCCTAATTCCTTCCCGATTTCTTTGGATTGATTGGCCGCGGTTTCTGCGAGTTTTCGAATTTCATCCGCGACAACCGAGAACCCACGTCCTGCGTCACCGGCATGGGCCGCTTCGATAGCGGCATTCATGGCTAATAGATTGGTTGAGGATGCGATGCTGGAGATGACTTCGTTCGCTTCCATAAGGAGATCCGACTGACTGCCTATAAGTCTTGCTTTTTCCGCTGAAAGGGCCTGGCGTTCCCTGCCTTGCTCAACGGATTCTGAGAGGCTCCTAAAACTATTGGCGAGTTTTTCTATGGAAGAGAGCATGGATTCGATATTGCCGACCATTTGCCCAACCGACGCCGATGCTTCCTCGATACCGGCAGCTTGGCTTTCAGCTACACTTTCCAATTGTTTTATTTTTTCATCTACGATGCTCGATTCCGTCTGGGCGGTTATCGATCTCTGCTCTTGCCGAGAGGTTACCTGGCTGATTTCTTCAACGCTAGCGTGGATTCTGCTCAGTTCTACGTTTGTCTGTCGCGCCGTCGCAGCCAGATCCTCGCCCATTCGCTCCAGATCTTCTTGAGAAAGTTTCAGTTGGCTGATGATTTCAGCCAATTTGGCTACGAAGCGGTTAAAACCCTCGGCAAAACGACCGATCTCATCCCGATGCTTTATCTGGAAACGTTTGGTTAGATCGGCTCCTCCTTCGGCCAATGAGTCAATCTCTTTGCCGATAGAGTTGAGGGGTTTGAGCACAAGGCTACCCATAAGCCAGATGATAGATACGCAGAGGAGGGTCGCGCCCACGAGAGCTTGTATGAAAATGCCTAGCAAGAGGCTGGCAAGGGCAGCTTGGGGGGAGGCGTAACTATAATATATTTTTAGTGTTCCAATGATTTCTCCATCTTTAAGGACCTCCGCTTGGCGCAGGACGGCGCCGGTAAGATCGCTTGGTTCAGGCCATTCCCCAATCGAGGCGCCTTGACGGCGGAGCGCGATGAAGGGCGCATCATTCACAAAACAGGAAATTGCTACTACCGATGCAGATTTTAGCTCAGCCTGAATGGGTGGCCGGGCGGTTATGGGGTCCAGATTCCAGAGTGGCTCCACAAGGTTGCTGGTTAAACGCTCGGCCAGCAAGGCTATATCATCGTTCAAGCGCATATAGAGTTCGGATTTCCTCTGGAAATATTCAGTGGCGCCAAAGCCCCCGAAAACGATGATTATCACAATGACCGTTATCGCCGCGAAACGAACCCTTAGGCTGTCCATTCGAATGCTCATATTCACGTATCGCTCCCCGCTTGTTTCATATTCTTGAAAAGCCAGTGTAAAGGCCGATTCACCCAATAGTCAATGAAATTCATTCGCCCAACCGCCATATCCCATTGCGGTAATAGTATGTTTCATCGTTTACTTTGTAGGTGCCTTTGTCTGGATTAACGTGAATCCTGATGATGCCCGCACCGTCGGCGGTGAAGGTATAAAAGGACGAGGGTTGAAAATACCACTTAACTTGTGAATCCGGTTTGCCCGTGTTTATTACGATGGAGTCGCTTGGGTCGAAGCGTATATCGTGTTTGAAAAGCGCGCCTTTTTCAAAGCCTGGGAAATCATAGAAAACGACGAAGCCATTTTTGTTTAGGTAGAGCCTCCCACCGTCTGAGTCGTTGCGTAAGATATACGATCCGTTGCGTAGTTCTATTCCGCTGTAGGACCTTGACGTAGCGTCAAGGGTCCCGTAGAGCCAGTCATCCGTGGATAACTTTCCTGTCCCGTCGTAGACTTGGCCACAGATGCTGGGGATTGATTGGGTGAATCCGTTATCCCTGCCAATGAAGTCATGCTTGGTCGGTCTCTCCTCAACCCCGAGTACGCGAATATCCTGACTGATTTTTTGATAGCTGATGTTGTAAGAGAGGGTATTGAAGTATGTGCAAGCGCCCCAAAGTTCGGCGTTATTTGACCAGATGGTAGATTCTACGCCATTCCCATAGTAAATCCGGGGCATGGGTCCATGATGGTTATGCATTTGTGGGTCGTAGGAGACCCAACCAAGGTCTTGATAGTATACCTCAACCTCGGCGTGCCCCCCCGCGTTCCAGCTCGGATGGCGCAGGTTTAAGACATGCCCAACACGGGCGGGAATGCCCTTGGCGCGTAAGAGGGCTACGGCAAGATTGGCGAATCCGGCACATAGGGTAAAACCGCTTTTAAAAACGGCCTCTGCTTCCACTACGGATGTAGATCTCCAGACGAGGCGGTCTCGAACGTCATACATGACAGCGTCGACGTATTCCACTTGAGTCGACTTGCCTTCAGCGAGTTTATCGCTGTGTTTGAGAAGAAGGCTTGAGCTGGGTTTAGCCAGATATTTTGCGAGTCCAGCTTGGTCTTGGTAGATTGATGCGCGGGAAAGGAGGAGGTCGTGGCGTAGCGGGGCATAATTTACTCGGCGTTCGATTACTACGCGCTGCGGGTTTGCCTCAAGGATAATTTGTTGGTTAGATTCGTTGCGATAATCCTTAAAGTAGTACAGATCCTTGAAGGGAGCCCCGGCCGGCGTGAGAAATATGCGCCAAACCTCCTGGCCCTCTACGATATCCGTTTCTGCTATGCTTTTTTCCGGTGATAAGCTGAGCCCCAGGAGGATCGCGATTATTATGATTAAACGCCCTAGCGGAGATGCAGTAATCATGTGGCGTACCCTAGAGTGGGAGGGCAAACTTTGGCATAGGAGCCAAGAAGGCCACGAGGGCTGAGAATGGGTATTTGATGATGATGGTCAAGGCGATAACGATGGATGCCAAGACGATACCGGCGGCGAGGTTGTTGTTTTCCCCTATTTCCTTAAGTTCGTTCACGCCCTTGGTTAGGGCGTCGAAGGTCTTTGCAGCGGTAAAGGCAACAAGGAAGGCAAGGGCTAGGGAGGAAAGCACTTGGAGTGATCCGTAGAGGCTTAGCTGAAGGACAAAGCTTGAGCGTTCCGGCATGGGTATCTGGGCGCAGAGATGGAGGTTTTGCTGGATATTCATCATCGTGTCCGAGCAAAGAAGGGCAGCTGACACGAAGATCGAGGCAAGGAGGAGGGCCGCCGCCGTATTTCCTTTTTTGACGAATTCAAGCCCCTTGAGACGGAGGAATATCCGGGGGTACACAATCGCGATAAGGACTGTAGCCGCCACGCCGACGAAGAGTGCGGCGCACAGGAAAGCCAGGGTTGCAAGGATATCGAAGAGCGGATCCATAATTGCCTCCTTGACCCATCCACAGGGCCTTGGATAAGCATAGGACTGAATCATCCACCTGTCAAATCATCCACAAGGACGGCTCTTACCCAGCGGCGAACTGAATTCACCAGATAAATGGCCTCAGCGCTTCGTAAGTCTTTTTCATAAAGGATTCCTTCCTCTATTTGCCCGGATTCAAGGAGTTGGCGACGGAAGGTCCCGTATAATAGCCCGCAAGAAGTGGCTGGGCTTATAAGACGGCCATCCTTTTTAACAACCACATTCATGCTACTTGCTTCCGTGATTTCCCCCGCCTCGTTTATGAAAATTAACTGGTCAAGCCCTGCCTCGGCGGCACCGGCGTAGCAGCCTCGTTCGGTGGTTTTATGGCGACGGAAGGGAAGGCTTTCCATGGATAGTGCGTTTTTTGAAATCGCGCAACGCATTATACCCGGGGTGGCGGAAAGAGTTTCGGCTTCTGCGCTAAGCTTAGAATCAGGGTCTACTAAGACACGGAGCTTGAGGCTGCCTTTTAAGCCTTGAGCCTGCGCATTGCGAACGGCTACCGCGATAGCGGATTTGAATTTCCCTTCGTCAAAGAGTGTGCCGTATTCGGCGCAGGCTGAGGCTAGGCGTTGACGGTGGTAGTCTTCCAAGAAGAAGCCGCCATCCTCTTCCCAAAGCAGGGCTTCTGTTAGGGAAAACCGTCTTGCCGCTCCCCGCAGAAATTTCGACTTAAGCAGGGCTTCATTAAATTCATCCTCCTCTAGGCTGTCCCAGACGATACCACCTCCAACCCCAAGGCTAAAGCTGCAATCGTTTTGCTTAGGCCAGATAAGGCTCCGTATGAGGACGCTAAAGCATCCCCGAGCTCTGTCCCCATCTAGAGTTCCATCTAGAGTTCTGCTCCCATTTTGAGCTCTGTCCCCTGGCTGATACCATCCAAGAGTTCCGGTATACCATCCTCTGTCCCCGTCCTCCGTTTCCGCTATTATTTTTTGTGCGGATATTTTGGGTGCCCCCGTGATTGAAGCACAAGGAAACTGCGCCTCTAGGAGCTCTCTCAAGCCTATTTCTTGCGGTATTGTAGCCTGGACGGTACTTGTCATCTGCCAAAGGCTTGGGTATGCCTCGGTTTGAAAGAGGCCCGTAGCCTTTACGCCTCCGGGGGTGGCTATTCTACCAAGATCATTGCGCACTAAATCAACGATCATAAGATTTTCCGCCCTGTTTTTTGGGCTTTTTTCTAGGCTCGAACGCAAAGACTCATCGAGAATGGGGTCAGTGTGACGTGGGGCTGTGCCCTTCATGGGGCGGGCTGTTACCCTGCTGCCATCGACAGAGAAAAAGAGCTCGGGAGAGAGGCTGGCTATGATTTCTCCGTCTGGGCTCAGGCAAAAAGCAGCATGACGACCCTGACCTGAAGCTCTGTCCCCCCCTGGTTCAAGCAAGTCTAGCCAGAGCCGGAGAGCAGTTTTCCAGGACCATGGTTCAGGACTCACCGCCTTTCCAGTTAATTTCATCGTGAGGTTGACTTGATAGCAATTACCTAATTCGATAGCTTTCTTGATTTTAGCAAAGGCTAGCCCATAGGCCTCTCGAGTTATCGCGGGGCTAAGGGAGCTGGTAAATACCGGTGAGGGGGAGGCGAAGGCACGTAGTTGACTACTTTGGACAACCTTCGGTCTGTCATAGAGTGCCCAAAATCCCGCATGTGGTGATTCTGCTGCCCCGTATCGTAGACCCCCAGCGAGGTAGGCATTGCTGGAGCGGGCCATGGTCTCGGCTTCAGCCAAGGACTTTCCTGGTAAGACCAGATAGGGATCTTGAAAAAGTAAGAAGCCCCCATTTTCTCGGGGAAAAATTAAAAAGGGCGCTTTGTTTAGGCTGAGCATTGTCCCCAAGCTATCATGGACGGGTCTTTTTGAAAAAGTGATCCTTTTGAGGAGCTTCTTGCCTTGGATCGGCAAAGTGGCCATACTTTGGGTATGAAAATGAAACAGAGAACTTGCAACACAGAATTGGGACAGAGCTCAGGGCTGGAGCTCTAGGTGGGGACAGAGCTTAAGGCAGAGCCCAGGATAAAACTAAAAATGGGGACAGAGCTCGAGAAAGAGCTCGTGAAAGACCGCTTAGAATGCCGTCCAGGCTGTGGCGCCTGTTGTATCGCTCCCTCGATATCCTCATCTCTGCCAGGGATGCCAGGAGGAAAACCTGGTGGATACCCCTGTCCCCACTTAACCAAGGACATGGGCTGCGCCCTGTATGGGAAACTCGAGCGCCCTGCCGTTTGCGCATCGCTTAGGCCTAGCCCAACTATGTGCGGGCCCTCGCGAGAGGCGGCTCTTGCCTACCTCGATGACCTTGAAAGGAGAACCAACCCCAAATGATAGAAGTTCAGCTGGAGGAAGAGGTTCAAGATCACCTGCGTAGCCTAGAAGCGGATGGACTTGAGATCTTTACCCTTAATTCTGGCAAGATCCGTGGTGCCCTCGCCTCGGCCTCGACATTGGTTGCGCAGATGCGGGCAAATCATGGCCTTGGCATCCTTGAAACGCTTGCCTTGGGTCAAGCATCCATCTGCGCGGCCCTGCTCTCAGCGACGATCAAGGGGGATGATAGGCTTTCCCTGCGCCTGGATTGTAAGGGGCCCTTGGGTGGTTTTCAGGTAGAATCAAATGCCCTAGGAGATGTCAGAGGCTATCTCTTTAGCCAGGAGATCGTCCTTGAAAATCCGCTGGAGAGTCTCGATCTTGCCCCTCTTATCCAAGGCGGGAGCCTTTCCCTCACTCGATTCCAGGGCGGAAAGACCGAACCCTTCACCGGGTATTGCGAGCTTGGCGGAGGAGGCATCGCCGCCGAGCTTAGCCGCTATTTCCTAATTTCAGAGCAGACGAACACCGCTTTTTTCACCTCAGTCCGTCTTGATCCTAAAGGCAAGCTCTATGGTGCCGGTGGGCTCTACCTTCAGGCCTTGCCCGGGGCGGACCCGGAAGCCTTGGATTGGGTGGAGCGGGTTCTCGCATCAGCTCCATCCCTCGGCACCTGGCTCGGCGAGGGAAAGAGCTTACGGCAGTTTATCATCCAAAGTTTCCTTTTTTCAGATATTGATTTTCTAGGTCACAAGGCTATTTCTTTTTCCTGTCCCTGCTCGCGCAAACGCTTTATCGCTCTGCTCTCTGCCATGGACAAAGAGGAAATCGGTAAGGCCCTGGCGGAGGGAGCCGCTTTTTCTGAGGGCCGCCCCTGTATTGAAGTGCGTTGCCAGCATTGCAACACGCTCTACTCAATTTTCCCAGAGGAACTCCAAGCCCAGAATGACTGATTTTTGCGATTTGTCTTTGCATTCGCCTTGAATTGCCGATAATCTATAAGAAGTTACGCGATGAAAGCTTGTTGAATCGGGGCCCGGGGTCCTGAAAGAGGAAAGGGGAGCCATGCGACAGGGAAAACAAATTCTCGTCATTTGTCACATTCTACTGCTTTGCCTATTCGGCCTAGCCGCGCAGACGCCGAGTCAGGCAATAGACCGCGCTCGGGTTCTCTATAATCAAGGCTCCTTCCAGGACGCCTATGATCTTATCGAATCCAAGGTTCTGGCAAAAGATACAGAGGTCAAAATCCTCAATTCCGCCTCTTCCCTCCTCACCTATATGGGTGTGTCCGAATACGAATTTAAGAACTATAAGAACGCTTACGCGGCCTTTAAAAAATCCCTGGTTTACCAACCGACCAATGCTTTGGCGATTCAGAATATCACGCAGATGGAACGCGAGCTTGACGTTCTCAACCTTAAAAATTCTAAGGATAGCTCTAGCGCTAAACCAAGCGCCAGCCCAAGCGCCCCGGTGAGTCCCACCGAGCTTAATGCCTTGATTTCACGGATATGGGAAGAAGAGAACAAGTTGAGCATGGCGGAGAAAACCGAGAGTTACGCCAAGGAAAACCGCGATCTGAAGGGCCAGCTTGACCAGCAACGTATGCTCAATCAGCAGACCCTACAGCTCCTGAAAAAGATCGCCGAAGCCCAGGCGAGCCAGCAGAAACCGCAGATCATCGTGCAGTCAGACCCGAATCTTCAAACTTTGACCAACTTGGTGGGAACCCAAAACGAACTCTTAAGCAAGGGGTCTTGGACAAATACCCTGGTCGTCGTCTCCCTGATTGTCGTTGCCCTTGTGTTTATCGGTATTTTTGCCTTCATCCTTCTCTTTAGCCTACGGGCGCGTAGGCGCCGCGCATCTGTGTCAACTTATGGCTTAGCCGGCCTTGGGCAGGCAGCTGCCACGGAGGTAAGGGCTGAGATGCTCGCCTCTCCCGAGCGACCGCTCTTGGAGTACCTTGAATCGAGCGCTTCCTCCTCTAAGGCCCTCATGACCGAAGAGGATGTCCAAAAGCAAGTGTTGCGGGCGGAGCGTCTTACAAAGATGCTCGATGAAGCCAAGACCGGAGGCTTAAGTTGGGACATGGTGAAGGCCTATATGGACGACCTCGATACCGAGCTTAAAGCGGAAATTCTTTCTATTGTTGAAGCGAGGATTGAAGAAGGCGACCTGATCAGCAATCAAGCCGTCCTGCCCATCATCTTCCCCTTCCTTACCGATTATGACGACTATTTGCGTGATCGTGCGGAGAAGGCTGCCGCTGCCGCCCTTATTGAAGAAGAGAGCGATTTATCCAACAAGCATGAGGGTCCTTTCGAAGTGAAGGCCCTCCTTTCCATACCTGAACGGCTGAAGGTGGTTCTCAAGGGCCGCGACCAGTCCATTGTTACCGCAAAGTTATCCCGCTCAATTGGCCGCCACATGGGCTTTTCCGCAGATGATTGCCAAAGGCTTTATCGGGCCGCTTTAGCTCACGACGCCGGATACCTCATGCTGGACAAGGACAAGCTCCAGGAAATTCTTGCCAAACCCGATATCAGCCCCCAGGAATTCGAATTCATCCAGAGTCATACTATTAAAGGACCTGAGTACTTTGGTGAAGCCGAGCTTCCTGCCGATATTCGCGAGGCAATCCTCTTCCACCACGAGCGCAACGACGGATCTGGGTACCCAGACGGCTTAAAAAAGGACCAGATTCCCCTCTTTGCCCGGGTTATCGGGGTTGCTGAGAGCTTCGCCGCCCTCATGGCTTCCCGACCTCATCGTGACAAGACAGAGCTGGGCAACGCTTTGGCCATCATTCGTGACGCGCGATTTAAGTTCGATCACGATATAGTCGAGGCTCTCTCCGCCGTGGTTCAGGAAAAAGGAATGGCAAAATGAACAGGCCGACTGCTTCGGTATTCGCCTGGACCGGCGACCCCTTGCATGCCGCCTTCTTTCTTGAGGAACTCCTGGAAGAGCTCGAAACGAGTAAACTCCTTTCGCCGATCCTGGTGGACTGCCAGCCCAAGCGCGATGCCGATCTTCCCCTCGACGCGGGTAAGGCGAGGGGTTTACCTCTTAAGGGCCTCTCCTGCCTGGCCCAGGGAAAGACCCCTCTGTGCCGTATTGATGCCCTGGCTGGACTCTGGGCGGAAGCGCTCCGCGGTGGGCAATCTGGCTACCTTGAACAATGCCATATTATGTTCCTGCCCCAAACGGGAGATGTCGTAAAGGCAATGGCCTTGGCGGATGAAATTCTTTTCCTCGCGCCTGCCGTCAAGGACTCTGTGTCTGCCCTCTATAAACTTGCCCTTGCTCTCAATGATCTCAAGGGCCGTAGTCCGGGGGTTTCCGTTGTCATTTCCGGGGAAAACGATGTGGAAGACGCGGCCAATTTCTTCCTATCCATGAGGGAGGAGCTTGAAGGTCTGAATCTCCTCAATTGCGAACTTCGATTCGCTGGAAATTTCGCCATTCCCGCGGATAAGGTGCGGCTCAGCGCAGCTACAGGCATAGCCTACCGCGATCTGTTTCGAGGCGATGCAATGTACGGAACCCTTAAGGCCGTGGGACGGCGCTGGGTGCCATGCCTGGTTCCAGCCGAATGCTGTAAAACCGCTGAAGAATTCTTTTGCCAAGCGGCAAAGATCCTATGCCCTTGATGGATTTCGTATCCAGGTTTATTATTCTCCCCAATGAATGTCATTAGTATTGAGACTGCCGTTCTCTTCACCTCTCTTCTACTGGTTTTTGGCGCAAAGCGTATTCCGGGCAGGGTGATGCGAATTGGCCGTTATTTGCAAGGCCGCGCCCGCCTTCCTCGTCGCGGTTAGCAACCATGTCGGATTATCAGGAATCCTCGACCCACATCCGTTCCTACTCGGTTCGCGCTCGTGACTGCTCCTCAGATGGCCTGATGAAGCTCGAGTCCCTTTTTGAGGTGTTGCAGGAGGAGGCGGCCGCCCATGCGGATGCCCGTGGCCTTGGTTTCGAGGACCTTCTCCCCCAGGGACGCACCTGGCTCTTGGCGCGGATGCGGGCCGAGCTTGGGCGTCGGCCCCGCTATCGGGAGTCGATTGAGGTGGAAACATGGTCGCGCGGCAGCTCTGGATTGATAGCCATGCGGGACTTTCTCTTACGCGGCGCCGACGCTCAGATTATCGTTCGCGCTACCAGCTCCTGGCTTCTGGTTGATTTCAAGACGCGCAGGCCCTTACGGCCGGACTCCCTTTCCGCCCTCCTTCCCCCACGCTCAGAGAGGGCCTTGAATGTGGATGCCGTCAAGCTAGAGGATTTTCCAAACGCGGATGACAAGGTCCCGCCATTGAGCCAGGCTTCAGGGAGCCTGCGTAACTTGAGGGTCCTTGCTTCCGACCTAGACGTTAACGGCCACGTGAACAATACCGTCTACCTAAGGCTCTTGGAGGATTTCTTAATTGAGGCCCACGGCGCTCCCCTGCCGGCGTTTTCTTCCATAGAAGTGAACTTCCTCTCTGAGGCCTTCCTCGGTCAAGAAATCGGTCTTTCTATGGCCCAAATTTCATCGGAGCCGGGAGGGCCATGGCTGGCGCGGCTTAAGGATCCTCAGGGAACGGAGTTTGCCTGCTTCAGGCTCATTCCCTCGGCCGGTTGACACCCCATACCTTGTAAAGATCCGCCACGCGGAACCTTCCCGGCTCGGCGCGCTCGTTGCCCGGATAGTCGATGGTAAGGGCGACCCTTTCCCCAAAATCCAGCCACGTCACGAAAATTGCCGAATGGCCTATAGTTGCTGAATAGCTATGGGTGAAGTAGAGCCAATCCCCTGCTTGGAATATGGCTGGATCGGCATAGGGCCCCGCTTCCTTCCCGCTAAAGACTACGCTCCGCTTCTTTGCCGGAAACCCTGAATCCTCATAGACTGCCGAGACAAAGCCATAGCAACTGCCCTTGAGTATAATTCCCGCATCAAGCCTTTCCAGTGCTTTTCCGAGCACCAGCGCCCCAGGCCCGCTGCCCGATGCCGCCGCCTTGGCTAGAATATGAAGCCCGCCCTCATCGCTAAAACGGGGATAGGGATCTACGCGTTGCGCGATAGTACTGGCGTCAATGAATGCGCTGCGTTGTGGCGCTATGGATTCCATAGTATCCAAAGCCTTGTCTCTAGCACTCCCCGGCTTAAGCGGGCTAGCTGCCTTGCGCGTGCCCGTAGTGGTTTCTCCCGGCCTTTGCAGGGTCTCTTGCATAGACCCTTGCCCTTCGTGACGTAATGAGGTGCAGGAAGAAAAGAGACAGATAAGGATGGACCCAAGAAATATGAAGCCAGGGCTTCGCTCCTTAGTGGAAGCAAGGCCCCAGCGCTGGGTTAGTATACTCATTGTTGGCCCTCAACATTATTTTCGTAGGTTAAGACCCGACGGACCGAATAACGGGGCTGATCCCACGCCCCCTCATAGGAAATACCCTCTTCTCGCCAGGTCCAGTTCCCTGCTTCGTCCTCCTCCCTGTAGTCAATGCCGCGTTCCCAAGCAAGGCTTCCATCCGGTGCAAGGGCAAACTGGGAGAGCAATCTTCCCCGCGCGTCGTAATGGTAGCGTCGCTCGAGAACGACTCGCTCTCCTTTGTCCAGGGATTCCACGCGAAAGAGAAGACCGAATCGGTCAAAATACTGCCTTTCCCGGGAAATCCCCCTATTCTCCCCATCGCGGATTTCCAGGAGCCGTAGCGATGCACTGCCCTCTGTTGGCGGCAGGACGGAATAGATTTCAGTGCGAAGGAGCTTGCCCCTACCGTCCCAGAATATCGCCTTGGTAAGCTCCATCCCCTCGTAGGCGTATTCTGATCTTTCATAGAGGCCACCGGATAAGAGAAAGACTTCTTGGCTGAGTACGAATCCTTCCGGCGAGTAAGTCTCCACTATTCGCTTGGCGATCACGGAGGGAACCCAACCAGAGCTTCCCCAGGAATAGGCCGTCCAGACGCATTCTGAGCTGAGGGCTATCCGGGGACTTTGAGCGCTTAAGATGGTGGCACTGAGTAGGAGGAAAAGGACTGGCAGGGCAAGATGCCCCCGCCTTATTCTGAAAACCTGGTCATTCCCTAATTGTTTCCCTGCGCGCATATCTCTGCCTTTTCGCCCTTCTCGTCCACGGAGACGAAGGTTACCGTGGTGGCGAATATTTGGTATTCCTCCGATGATCCGGGGGGATCGCAATAAACGAGGGCTTCATACTGGATGCTTGTGCGACCGCGGAGTTTTTGCCGAATGGCAAAGCGTAATATTGAGCCGACGGGGGCCGACCTTTGGAATTCAATGCTATCCATGGCCCGGGTCACCAGTTTGCAACCGGGATTTTCTCTGGCCGCCGTAAGCCAGGCATATTCGTCTACCCACAGGAGCAGCTGGCCGCCAAAGAGGAAGCCGTGGTGGTTGAGGTGCTCGGGGCGGACAATGGTAAAGGTTTCAAGTGCCATAGCTATAATTATCGCTCATGTGCTCGCTTGACGCCAGGGGGCGGCGGACCTAAGCTTAACTCTGAGGTACTATGCGCCTACGCCCAAGGTTCTTCCTCCTCTCCTTTTTCCTCTCCATTTTGGTAACGATAGGCGTAGGGGCTTTGCTCACCTGGCAGATGTCCGAGCTCAGCCTTGGAACCATCAGTCTCAACGTTTCCCAGCAGATACGGCATTTGGATTTTGCCTTGAAGAATTTCTTCAAGGATGCGGAGAATGATCTTCTCGGCCTCCTTGCCCATGAGGAGCTGCGCACTGATAAGGACTCGGCCTTTACCAATTTCCTAAACGCGGACGAGAAGAGTTTTCGTTATCGTATAGGGGTCGAGGAAGCGCGCATCATAGAAATACTTAACGGTTACCGACTCAACCACCCACATGTCAATTCGGTATATATGGGCCGCGCGAATGGGAGTTTTGTCCGCTCCCACCCTCGAGAACGCCCGACCGCTTATGACCCTCGTTCCCGTCCTTGGTACACCCTGGCCCTGGAGCGTCCCTGGGAAACCAGGATGACAGCGCCCTACATGTCGGTAACCAGCGCGGACATCAATATTGGCGTGGTACGGGCAATGCGAGGGGAGGACGGGGTGGTCTACGGGGTTTTGGGTATGGACGTGACACTCAATAACCTAACGGATTATATAGGCTCTTTTTCCATCTATCCTGCCGGGTCCATCCTCTTAGTGGATCCGGAGGGCCTTATTTTGGCAAGCCATGAGCGCGATATCGTTTTTACCCGGCTTTCAACCCTCTCCCCGTCCCTAGTGCCCCTGTTGAGCGAGGAACATGACCGTCCATTACGCTTAAGCTATAAAAGTTTGGCGCATTACGCTTTTTCTCGGAGTCTGGGCGTGGGAGGATGGCGGGTAATCGTTCTCATGCCGCGCTCCAACGTTCTTGCCCAAATCATCCGCCCGGTGGCCTTAAGCCTAACCTGCCTCGTCATCGTGCTGATTTTGCTGAGTATCGTGAGCTACGCGGCTCTCACCGCCCTCATCGTGCGGCCCCTGCGTACCTTCATCACCGAGACTTCCTATATCGGCAAGACGACGCGCCTCGACCGGCGCATCGATATCCTCTCTCGGGATGAAATCGGCGAACTGGCCCAAGCGTACAACGCTATGGTCGAGTCATTATCAACATCGCAATATCGGCTCAAGTTGACGGAAGAGAATTTGGTCCGCCACCGGGATCAGTTGGAGAGCATCGTCGAAGAGCGGACATCTTCACTCCAGGAGCTCAATGCCCGCCTTGCGCAGGAGAAGGACCGCGCCCAGGCGGCGGACAGGCTCAAGTCCGCTTTTTTAGCAACCATGTCCCATGAGCTCCGCACCCCACTCAACTCCATCATCGGTTTTACCGGGATCATCCTCAAAGGTTTGGTAGGCCCCCTTTCCGATGAACAGTCAAAACAGCTCTCCATGGTTATGGCAAGCGCCCGCCACCTGCTCGCCCTGATCAACGATGTCTTGGACATTTCCAAGATCGAAGCCGGGCAGATGAAGATGACGCGTGAAAACTATGAATTGCTCGATGTCCTTCATCGTGCAGTTTTGGTAAGCAAGCCTATGGCGGATAAGAAAGGCTTGGCCTTGGGCCTTGAGTGTCCGGAGGCATCCATTCCCATGCGCGGAGATTCGCGGCGGGTGGAACAGGTGATGTTGAATCTTCTCAGTAATGCGCTTAAGTTCACGGAGAAGGGTGAAATAACGGTATATTGTAAGATGGAGGGTGGCCATTGCTTGATTGAAGTCAGGGATAGCGGGATTGGCATAAAGGAAGAGGATCTAGGTTCTCTCTTTCAGGCCTTCATCCAGATTGACAGCGGCTTAAGCCGCCGCTATGAGGGTACGGGTTTAGGGCTTTCCATAAGCAAACGTTTGGTAGAGATGATGGGCGGAAAAATGTGGGTGAAAAGCGAATGGGGTAAGGGCTCAAGTTTTTACTTTAGCTTGCCAGACGCAGGGAGCGCGAGATGAGGGTGTTAGTCATAGAGGACAACGAGCAGAATCTTTATCTCGTTCGTTTCATCTTGGAGCGGGCCGGGCACGTAGTGGAATGCGCCATGGACAGCTATGAAGGCATAGCCTTAGCCGCGCGGGTCAAGCCGGACCTCATTCTCTTAGACATACAGCTTCCGAGCATGGATGGCTACGCGGTAGCCCAGAGAATTCGTAGCCTTGCCGGTCTAGAGAAGACCCCCATGGTGGCTGTCACCTCCTACGCCATGCCCGGGGACAAGGAAAAAGCCCTTGAGTCCGGATGTGATGGTTATATAGAAAAGCCCATAGACCCAGACAGCTTTTTATCCCAGGTGGAGCTGTATTTTTCCATCGCTCAGTCCGGAGGGTAGGAATGAAGCGCATCCTGTCGGTGGATGATAACCCGGACAATCTCTATATGCTTGAAAGCCTTTTTCAGTCAGCGGGCTACCAGGTGGATTCCGCCCGCGATGGGAAACAAGCCTTGGAGCGTGCAAAGATCCAGAAGCCCGATCTTGTGATCGCGGATATACTCATGCCGGTCATGGATGGCTATAGCCTCTGCAAGGAGATGAAGGGCAACCCCGATTTTCGCAAGATTCCCTTTTTGTTTTATACTGCCACCTATACGGAACCCCAGGATAGAGACTTCGCCCTTAGTCTGGGAGCTGATGAATTCCTTCTTAAGCCGCAGGAACCGGAGGCATTGCTGGCGGCTATTGCCTCACATTTCGCATTGCCCGAACTTGCAACAGGGCAAGAGGGTGGGGCTAACGCGCTATTGCCCGACCTAGAAGCTCCCGCTGAGCCTGATCCCTATTATAGCCAATACAGTGAAGTTCTCTTTAGGAAGCTTGAGAAAAAGATGCGGGATCTGGAGTCTGCCAACGAAAGTCTTCATGCCGAGATTATAAAGCGTCAGAGCGCGGAGGAGGAAAGCCACAAGCTTGAGGCCCAACTCTGGCAGTCCAAGCGTATGGAGGATCTAGGCCAATTGGCTGGTTCCCTTGCCCATGATTTTAACAATATCATCACGGGAATCATAGGCTTTTGCGAGTTAGCGGAAGCATCATCCGAGAATAGGGAATCCTGGCCGGAGTATTTTCGGGAAATCCAAAAAGCCGGGGAGCGGGCTGCCGAGCTGAGTCATAGCTTGCTTACCTTTGCCCGTAAACAACCCCCGCGGCTTAGCTCTCGCGATCTAAACCATATATTGGCAGACTTTCGTATTTTTATTGAGCGGGTGATTGGGGATTCCGTAGAATTACAGTTTGAGCTTAGCCCTGAGCCCCTCCTTGTTTTAGCTGATAAGGGCCAACTAGAACAGGTAGTCATGAACCTTGCTGGAAACGCCCGTGATGCCATGGTAGCAGGTGGTGTTCTGCGCATGAAGACCTATCGCTCCGCAACGGGCTTAACGAGCGGAGCGAGCGCCGTTTTGGAGGTTCTGGACGAGGGGCAGGGCATGGACAGTCAAACCCTCGAACACATCTTCGAACCCTTCTTTACCACCAAGGCCGAGGGTAAGGGAACGGGTCTTGGCCTCTCCGTCATCTATGGCATCGTCAGTGAGCATCAAGGGCGGGTAGAGGTGGAGAGTCACGTCAATAAGGGATCCACCTTCAGGGTTTTTCTTCCCCTTCTCTCTTAAACCATGGGCTGTTTTCCCTCTGGAACCATCATCAGATAATGGCTTAAATTGTAATTTGGCTCTCAGAATTGTAATTATAGCTAGAATTTTCTGGGAGGTTCAGGGAAGCCCATCCCTGTTCTCAGCCCTTGACTGCCGGAATCCAACTTGAAAAACGAGGGGTTTACTGAATTTGGCCTAGATTGGTCTATTGTTAGTAAAACATATCAATATAAATAATTAAAAGATATTTACTCATGGATTTTCCTGCCTTTTTGCGTAATTGTGTCTAAAATCAGGAATGGCAAAAAATGTAATTGGCATGATTATTGCTGTTGCCTTTGCCATGATGAATGTCTACACACGTAATCTAGCCTGCACGCCCGGATTTGCCGGGTCAGCGCTCCCCGGTTCCCGGTCAACTTCGATATCGCACAACGCGCTTTGTTGCTGGGTCATCGTTTTGTTTTGCCTAGGACCGATTCTTTGCCATGCTGAAGGCTTCAAACGTCAGCCTGGGTATTATTATGGGCAAGGTACCGCGGCCACCCTGGAGGAGGCGTCTGAGCTGGCGCGCTTGGACCTCATTCAGGAGGCTCTATGGGGAGACTCTGTCCAAGCCTCCGCCATCGGCGTCAAACAGGTAGCGGCCTTCGGCCTTGGAAACCTAAAACCCTTTTTCAAGGAAAAAATCCCCGGTGGGGCGCTTAATGTCGCGTGCCGAATCAAGCTTGCCGTTTGGGACAAGGCTGTCGAGCAGCGTTTGAACGCCCTCCGCGCCGAGTTAGGCCCTCAGCTTGTCATCTGGGATACGGCTTCCGCGGGTATCGGCCCTCGCTTAAGGGCGGCGGCAGGCGTATTAAGCCGGATTGATTCTGAGGGACTTGGTGGGCTCCTGCGCGAGGCAGGACCAGACTCAAGCCTTCTGTCAGAAAAAATCGAGGCCGGTATGCTCAAGCTAGTCCGAGGGCTCTCCCTAGGGCTAAAGCCCGATGGTGGCTTTGTCGATTCCTCGACAGTCAGCGAGATTATTGTTCTTGACTCCGATGGCAAGAGCGTTGTTGATCTTGAACTCGATTTCCTCTGGAAATCCTGCGGGCCGGACCCCGTAGCCGCCAGTGCCTGGGATGAGTCACCGCAGCGTATTACTCTTAGCGGCCTTACCGATTCAAACGGAAGTTTGCGGATAGCCTATCCCTCAGAGCCCGCTTTTCAAGATAGCTCAACAAGGCTCAGCGTTTTGCCGCGCATCGCCGCTAGGCCAGGTTCGACAGCCTTGCGCGAGGCCTTCGCCTCCCTTGAGATACAGGCCCGCTATCGGCATTTCTCTGACAAGACTGCGTTTTTCGGTAGGCAGATGCCCATTCCCGGTGGAAGCTTTATGGCCGGAGCGCTAGCCGCTGACAAGCGCGCTACCCGCAAGGAAGCGACCCGCTCGGCCACAGTTAAGCCCTTTTCCATGGACATCTATCCGGTCAGCAATCGTCTCTACGCCATCTTTCTGGAAGACAGCCGGGCCACGGTCTTTCCCGAGTATTGGGAGAATCCGGAATTCAACCAAGCTGATCAACCGGTGGTGGGTATTTCTTGGGCAGACGCCAACGCCTTCGCCGCCTGGCTCTCAGGCCGCTTGGGACAGCTGTGGCGCTTGCCTTCTGAAGATGAGTGGGAGCGCGCCGCGCGGGGAGGGAAGGACTTAATCTATCCTTGGGGCAACGAAGCCCCCTCAGATGGAAGGCGTGCCAATTATCAGGGCAATGGGGATTTCACGCGGCCATCAGCAGTCGGTAGCTTCGAATCCGGTAAAAACGCCTACGGCCTCTACGACATGGCCGGCAACGTATGGCAGTGGACATCTACCCCTTCTGGCTCAGTCACGCCCGGGGCCGATGCAGGCACTGAGTCTACGATGACCGTCAAGGGCGGCTCATGGATGGACGGGCCCGCGGAACTGCGCGTTTCCAACCGACGCGGGCTTGATCCCGCGCTTGGGTATTTCGATGTCGGTTTTAGACTGATCCGGGAGGTCAACGATGAATAAGATATTACTGAGAGGGGGGACTGTGCTTCTTGTCCTGATCTTGCTTTTAACCGCTTGCGTTTCAAGCGGGGCGGGAAAGGGGAGCGCCGATGATGCCGCGGTCTCGCGGGGCTCTGAGTCTTGGAACAGGAAGGGACCGGCATCCGCCCGACATTTTTGGAATGGGATTGGAGAGGCCGGACTGCGCGCCCGCTACATCGCTTACGTGGATGCCCATGAGGGCGCTCTTAAGTGGCTAGGCGACGCGGAGGCTAAGCTTGGCCAGGAAGCCGCGATGAGCGCCTCTTACGAAAAAGCGCGAACTGCCCTCTCGTCTATCCCAAAAGATTTGCGATTGCCGGAGGAAACTAAGCGACGCGCTCTTGCACTTGCCGAGACGAGGGTTCGCGGTCTTATGAGTGCCGCTAAGCTTAGCGCCGCGTTGGAAGCGGCCAACGCTGCTGAAAAGACCTTTGGCTCTAGCCCGGCTTTAGCAAGCATGAAGTCCGAGCTTGAGCTTGTCGTGGCGTCGAAGACGCAGGAAACATCTGCGGATGCCCTTCTTGAGAAGGCGCGGACGAGTGACGACTTCGATGAGAAGATAACTCGATTTGAATCAGCGGCCTCCTCCTACCAAAAAGCGGAGACAAGCCTCGGGGATGAGGCCTCACGCGCAAAACTTTCCACCGCGCCTGCCGTTATCGCCCAAGCCGCGCGCCTAAAAAAGAAGCGCCAGGAGGCTGTCATAGAAAAAGAAAGGCTCCTACGTGAGCGGGCCTATTCCTTTAAGGACAGGATCGGAGAGGAGTTTGCCCGCCAACCAGAGGGCAATAGCGGCTCCATGAGCCTTGAGCAATTGCTGGCCCACCAAGAATCAGTCAAGGCCGGGGTAGAGGAGGCATATAGCCAGATGACCAGCTTTGCCGCCCGCTATCCCAGGGTCATAGACGCTGACTTGATCTTAGAGGTTGAGGATCAAAAGCGTGAATTGGACTCTAAGATCGCCATAGTCCAAGAGGAAATTCGCACGGCTAAGGATATCGCCAGCCGCGGCAAGACGGCCATGCCGCTTATGATCGGGCTTTTTAACCCACAACCGGGTTCCAGCGATGAGGCCAAGAAGAGCCGGCCCGCCCTCATCCGCTCAAACTCCGTCAAGGGTAGTGAATATTGGTGGGGTATGGTTTCCATCCCCAAGGGTAGCATGAATGATCTTGTCATCAGTTTGAAAGACAATCGCGTAGTTCGTGTCTACGGTGAAAACACTAAGTCTGGGAGCTTGATTGAAAAGAACAAGCTTAAGGATCTCGTGAATCGCGGTTACAAGGTTGGAAATTCCTGGCCGGTGCTCAACGCCGGCAGCCAGCTCCCCACCGACAAGTATTTTTTCGAGGTTCAGGAGGGCAAGACCCCAGGCTACGAGGGAGAAGTTGTCGTCTACAGCTCTTTTATCATGAGGATGCGTTAATGAAACTAAGCAAACGGACAATCGTAATCATAGCCGCCATCGCCTGTTCGGCAGCGGCGCTGGTATCGGTATTGCTTCTGTGGAAGCCCGAGCCCAAGGGCATCATCGTCGGCAGCTCAAGCCTGCCAGATTCTCTTAATCCGGTGCTCGAACAAAACACCGCCGGTCTCAACAGCAACGAGCTGCTCTTTGACGGTCTTGTCAATTTTGAGGTGGACGCCGCCTCCGGTAGGCTCTACCCGGAACTCGCTTTAGCCGAAAGCATTGAGCAGGACCCGCTGACAAAGAAGACCTACCGCGTTTCTTTGCGTCAAATCTTTTGGCACGATGGACGCGCGCTCACGGCTGAAGACGTGGTCTATTCATTTAAGGCCTATGCTGAGCTCTCAAACCGTTCCCCTAAGCGCGATTACCTCCTCTCCTTTATCGAAGAGGCCCGGGTCCTAGATGACGGGCGGGTGGAATTCGAATTTACTAAACCCATTCCAGCCTTCCGCGTTTATCCAGTGCTTTCCTTCAAGATTATCCCCTCTGTTTTCCGCGGCCGGCAGATGTCGCTCAACCTTCGTTCCGGTGAGAACGAGCGCGCCTTTTCCGTGTCACCGACGGGCACCGGTCCTTTTATGCTTTCCGGTTGGGAGATAGGCAAATGGGTAAACTTTAGCGCCAATCCCTCCTACTTTAAGAAACGGCCGGGGGCCGCCAATCTTGTAATCAAAAAGGTCATCGACCCGGTGATACGCATGAACGAGCTGCGCATGGGGAGAATCAACCTCATCTTGGAAACATCTCCCTTGGATCGCGCGGCTATAGAGCGTATACCCGGTGTGGATATCAATTGGTTCCAGCCCTATTCCTTCTATCAGGTTTCCATCAATACTAAGTCTCCCCTTTTTACAAACGTTGACGCGCGCGTATCCCTTTCCCTTTCCCTCGACCGCCGCAGCCTGGTTCCTTCGGTCACCGACAGGGCTGAGGGCGTGGTGCTCAATGCCGGTCCCTTTCCAGCGGACATCTTCTCCGCCAACATCCCGGAATATGAAATGTCGCCAATCTCCGCCCCCTCGGCGAGGGATCTTGAAAAGGCGCGTAAACTCGCCGCTACCGGCGGTATTGCCGGGAAATCGGCCATACTCCTTTACCCGGACTCGATGGGAGAGTTTGGGGCAAAGATGGCCCAGGGCGTGGTTGCGCAACTTGCCGAACTTGGCATGTCGGTGGAGGCAAAGCGTACCGGGGACCAGGTTTTTAAGCGCTTGGTTTTTCAGGAACGCAAATACGATCTTGCTCTTGTCCACTGCGAAGGTTTTGACAACCTCTATTCCAGCATCGGCGATTGGTACCGCTCCGATGGCCCGCTCAATATATCCGGAATCGGCGACAGCCGGCTGGATGAGCTCTTCGACGACTGGGACAAAGCGGTAGTGACTTCGGAGTGGGTCAAGTTGACGCGCAATATCAACCAACGCGTCAATGAATTGGCACCGGCAGTCTACCTCTGCAAGATAGAAAAGGACGTCTTCTCCCGCGGGGTGAGCGACTTAGTCATTGCTACCGACAACCCCTTTCTTTCCGCGGAAGATTGGTCCCTCAAGGGCTAGGCTATGCGTTTCTTAAGGTTTTTGCTGCGTGAATTTTTCCTGCATGGGGTCGTTTTTGCCATTGCCGGCACGATTGCCCTCTCCGCCCTCTATCTCTTGTCCATTGGAGCCCCGCTTGCCAGTTTTGGCGCGGCGGGACGCTCCTTTCTCCTCCTGCTCTCAGGATCCCAGGATTTTTCCACCGCCCACCCCGGCTTTAGCGCCGGGGCCATCATCGCCAGCGGGGCGGCGGTGACCCTGCCGCTCGCACTCGCTTCCCTTATCATTCTTTGCGTATGCGCCCTTTGCCAAGCGGCCTACGCCACCTCAGCCCTCGTGCTGCGATCCCAGCATGGCCGGGGTACGGCGGAAATAATAAAGCGGCTATCTGGTTTTGTTTCCGCGGCCCTAGCCTGCCTACCGCTCTTTGTGGGCTTTTGGGTTATCGGAAGCGGCTTTGGGAGTCCGCCCTTTCTTCTCATTGCCTTGGCTACCGTTCTCTTGGGCGGCCTCGGATGGGACGCGGCGCGTTTCCTCATGGCCGATATGGGGCGGCAATCCGCTACCACGCACGCAACGGTATTCACTACACTCGGCCAGCCCCTGGGCATGGTCTTTCCCCTGCCCGGTAGTCTTTCCGGCTATCTTTTATCCTCTTGCCTGCCTCGCTTCATTCCCTATCTGGCCGGAAAGGTTCCTGCCATCATCGGCGCCGTGACCGTAGCGGAGATTGTCTTTTCCTTTCCCGGCCTGGGCTCCACCCTGTTGGAAGCCCTGCTGTCCCGCAACAGCGATCTCTTGATAGCCTCCGTCTTTATTCTCTTGTGCGTGAATGCCATCGTGGCATTCATCGTCAAGTCGATCCTTTTTATGATGTATCCGAGGTGGTATGAAAAATCCGTTTAAGCTAGGGCGTTGGTTTTTGCTCGCCCTTTTAGTTTCCCCACTTTGCCTTGCCTGGTTGCCCCTCGGATTTATACAGGCTGGCCTTCCCGCCGGCCTTCCTTCTGGCTACCTGTCATCTCTCCTTGCATCTTTCCGGCAACTCTCGCTGACCTTGGCTGCCAGTCTCAGCTTGGCGACACTACTCACCCTGAGCCTCGGGTACCTGAGCGTGCTACGGCAAGGTTTGGGAAGGTCTATTTCAAATTTGATGCACGCGGTGGAATCCGTTCCCGCCATCCTTATCGCGCTTTTCTGTTACGCTCCTATGGCGGCCTTCTTAGCCGGGCAGAAAAGCCTTGCCTCTTCACTTACCTCTCTAGGCGTCTTTGTCATGGCGGCTACCCTGACCGCCCTTCCTGAATCCGTGCGCGCCCTGGCCATCCCCTTGGGGGAGATGTACCACCGCAAGTACTCGGTTTCCTTTAGGTCCTACGGCTTCACCAAGGGCAGGATTCTCAAAGTCCTCATGGCGACAACGTCGATACGGGCAGCCATCAAGCGCGCGGCCGCAGGAATTCTTCTTAAAACCCTGGTGCTCGATTGCTCCTTCGGTTTCATCATTCAACTGGGCTTTGGTAGCTACGGTACGCCAGCTCACGCCAGTCCCGGCGCGCTGATAGCGGCCAATAGAGACGCTCTTTTCCAAGGCGGATCGCCGCTTCTTTTTTGGTTGCCCTCTATCCTCTTATCCCTTCTCAGCCTGGCCTTCCTCTTCATGCTTGATGAGGATAATGACAAGGAGAGCCAAGAATGACGCCGCTGGTTTTTGACAACTTTTCCATATTCCTGGGAAATCGCGCCCTGCTTAAGGACGGCGAATTCTCCCCTCCCGCCGGAACTTCATCCGTCATCATTGGGCCCACCGGGACTGGTAAGTCGGTGCTACTGCGAGCCGTAGCCGGATTACTCCCCTCGGGTGTATTCAGCCTTTCCGGTTGCCTCTCCGTCATGGGCTTGGACGCCTATGTGCATGGGAAAAAAACCGGTCCGGCGCCCTGGCGCAAGATACGCGGCGGCGGTTTGGTATTTGTCCCGGCGGAAAGCGCCCAGGCTCTGAACCCCGCCCTCACCTTGGAACACAACCTGCGCCTTTTGGCGCCGGACTCGCTTAACTTGATAGAAAAGCGCTTGAAGGAATACTTTGGCATAGAATTTTCCCGCTTTGCCCGCCTTTACCCGGACGAGGTTTCCGGCGGAGAGTTGCAGCGCATCACCCTCATGATCCTTCTCTCCCGTAAAGGAGATCTAGTACTGCTTGATGAGCCTACCGTCAATTTGGATAGAAACCTGCGCAAACGGTTCATCGACTTTTTGAACAAGGAGATTTTGGGAGATCACGGTAAAACCGTCTTGATGGCCAGCCATGATCTTGATTTCGTTCAACGTCTTAAGATCAACTTTATGTACGGCCTTGAGGGCGCAAAGCTCTCACGCTTGGATAAGCTGCCTGAGTCCTTGGGCTTTCACCGCCCTCAGGCAAAGCAAGGAACGGGATCCGGTTTATCCCTTCAAAACGTGGCGCAAAGCTACTTCAAACGCGGCATCTTCGGCGAGCGCAGCTTTCAGGCCTTTAAGGGGCTTTCTATCGACTTTGAGCAGTCGACCATTTATGGAATTACCGGTCCCTCGGGCTGTGGAAAGTCCAGCATGATAAAGGCCATATTACGCTTGATGGACGGCACATCCGGCCGTATCGAGCTTGAGGGCCAGGACCTGGTTAGCCTCAAACCAAGGGAGACGGGGGATGACCCTCAGGCATTCAAGCCCTTCCGGCGCAAGATGGCCGTTGTGCAACAGGATTCCCGCTACGCCTTCTTTCCCGATCTCAAGATTCGCGACTCCTTCAAGCAGATAGAGGCTTCACAAGGCCAGACGACTGATAGGCAGTACCTTGCCGAATTCCTTGCTAAGGTGGGGCTCAAGAGCTCGCAGTTTGACGCTTACCCGCGCTCTCTTTCTTCCGGTGAAATGAAGCGCATGGACATAGCCCGAGCCTTAGCCGCAAAACCGGAGATACTCCTTTTAGACGAGCCCTTTGCCCATATCGACTTTGAAACCCGTAGCCGG